>NZ_JAUBUN010000048.1:42322-51561 GCF_036702665.1 Microcoleus sp. Aus8_D2 | reverse complement strand
TGGGCATTGGGCATTGGGCATTGGGCATTGGGCATTGGGCATTGGGCATTGGGCATTGGGCATTGGGCATTGGGCATTGGGCATTGGGCATTGGGCATTGGGCATTGGGCATTGGGCATTGGGCATTAGTAGTAGTAGTAGTTGTTGGTCATTAGTAGTAGTTGTTGGTCATTAGTAGTAGTAGTTGTTGTTGTTGTTTGTGAGTGATTAGTCGTCATTTTTAGGGGATGGGCCGATAGATTGTAGGTACGAGTTTAATTTAGGGGCTAATTCGTTAATGATGGCTGTGAGTTCATTTATCTGTTGAACCGTTAAAAGGTTTCGAGTGTAAGCTCGTCTCAACCAGTGTTGGGTTTCGTTCAAAGAGGCTCTGGCTATCTTTACAAAGCGTCGATTGTCTTGATAGCTACCTCGTCCGAGTCCTTCTGCTATGTTAGCACCGACGCTATCTGCTGAACGGACAATTTGTTTGCAGCTCGTATCTTTGGCAAATAATTCCCAACTGTTAACTATTTTCCAAATCTCATCGGCTAATTGTTCTGACAATCTATAAACCCGCAATTCCTGAAAACTCTTGCTTACCATATTACCCTCGCTTTTAATAATGAATGACTGAAAATTAACAACAAATGACAAATGACCAATGACCAATGACAAATGACCAATGACCAATGACCAATGACCAATGACAAATGACCAATGACCAATGACCAATGACCAATGACCAATGACTAATGACCAATGACTAATGACCAATGACTAATGACTATCCAATCACTTGAATCGGCCCAGTAACGCTGCCGCTAAAAAATTGTTTAATTAACAAATTATCTGTTGATGCAATGTCGCTGACAGTTCCCTCCCACTGCACTTTGCCTCGATAGAGAAACACGATGCGATCGGCAGTGCGGCGGATGGTACTGTCTTGGTGAGTGACGATCGCATAAGTGCTGCAAACCCCTTGGGCCGCCTGCAAGTCGCGGATTAAATCTTCAATTACCGTCGAAGCGATGGGATCTAAACCCGCCGTCGGTTCGTCGTACAACAAAACCTCCGGATTGTCCCTGGCATTATCGGGATTCGCCATGATGGCGCGGGCAAAACTTACCCGCTTCCGCATTCCCCCAGACAACTGCGCCGGATAGCGTTCGCCAATTCCGGGTAAACCCACCATCTCTAACTTTTCCTCCACCAATTCCCGAATCCGGCGGCGCGGCAGATTAGAATGCTGGTACAGTAAAAAACCGACATTCTCCTCCACCGTCAGCGAATCAAACAAAGCAGCTTGCTGAAACACCATCCCAATCCCGATCGGATCTGCCACGTCGTCCACCCATCCCAGCCGCCGCTGTCCCTGAACGAAAACTTCACCGGCATCCGGGGCCAACAAACCCGCAATTATCCGCAAAATCGTAGATTTCCCCGTTCCGGAAGGGCCAATAATTGCCAGGGCCTCTCCCCGATAAATCCTCAGATCGACTCGATCGAGGATCGGGTTGTGCCCGAAGGACTTACTTACCCCTTTGAGTTCGATTAGTGGCTCAGCCATAAGATGTTATCAATAAGTTGTCAGTCATTAGTCATCAGTCTAGCTAATGACTAATGACTTAAATTGACTGCCCGAATCAAAATTCTCTTGTATTGTAAATTTGTCAGATCGAGCTGTTCCAATACCCTTAAGACTAATTAACCATGTCAATTAGTTCATTTCCTAAAGCCCTGCGCGTCTTTGCTAAAGCCAAGCACTTGGCTAAAGCTAAGCAGGTTTTTGCCCAATCCAGAAATCCTTACCCTCCCTCTTTGCGGAACGGGCGAGTTCACCAGTGGTTTAAGTGGTTGGCCCCCGGACTGTTGGTGAAACGGTGGCTGCTGATCAGTGCTAGCGGTGTGGTACTTGCCACTTTGGGTTTAGCCATTTGGACTGGGATGACTCCGATTTTTTTCCTGTTGCAATTGTTGAGAAATTTTTTGACCTGGATTGCAGAAGTTATTCCCAATTACATCTCTGGCCCGATCGTGATTGCTGGCGGGATTTTGTTAATTCTGTGGGGACAAACTCGCAGTTTGAACTCGATTACTCAAGTTCTAATGCCCGAAGGGAATGAGGAATTGGTCGATCGACTCCTCAACCACCGCCGCTTGCACCGCGGCCCGAAAATTGTGGCAATTGGAGGGGGTACGGGCCTTTCTCATTTGCTGAGGGGATTGAAAGATTACAGTGCCAAAATTACTGCGATCGTCACTGTAGCCGATGATGGCGGGTCTTCCGGGCGACTGCGCCGGGAAATTGGAGTATTGCCGCCGGGAGATATTCGCAATTGTTTGGCCGCTTTGGCAGATGAAGAAAAGTTATTAACTGAGTTATTTCAATATCGCTTTCAGGCCGGTGACGGTTTGGTTGGTCACAGTTTTGGGAATTTGTTTTTGACGGCGATGAGCGATATTGCTGGAGATTTGGAACAGGCGATCGCCGCCAGTTCTAAAGTTTTAGCAGTGAGGGGAGAAGTGCTGCCAGCTACTCTGAGCGACGTTTCTTTGTGGGCAGAACTGGCTGACGGCCGGAGGATTGAGGGGGAGTCCAGCATTACGGAAGCTCACGGTAAAATCGTCAAAATTGGC
This sequence comes from Microcoleus sp. Aus8_D2, assembly GCF_036702665.1. Classification (NCBI taxonomy): domain Bacteria; kingdom Bacillati; phylum Cyanobacteriota; class Cyanophyceae; order Oscillatoriales; family Microcoleaceae; genus Microcoleus; species Microcoleus sp. Aus8_D2. The sequence continues at coordinate 48,942 of NZ_JAUBUN010000048.1, read as the reverse complement.
TGCAATCCTGCTAATCCTCCGGCTTTGCCCAGAGCACTCGAAGCGCTGCGGGAAGCGGATTTTATTATTATTGGGCCGGGTAGTCTTTATACGAGCGTGATTCCAAATTTGTTGGTGAAGGAAATTGCTGATGCGATCGCCCACAGTGAAGTTCCGCGCATTTATGTGTGCAATATTATGACTCAGCCGGGAGAAACTGACGGATACAGCGTTGCAGATCACATTCGGGCGATCGATCGCGCTTGTGGCCGCCCCCTGTTCGATGCTGTAGTAGTTCAAGGAAAAGTCCCATCTGCAAAATCTTTGATCCGCTATGCTCAGGAGAATTCCTATCCGGTTGTACTCGATCGTGAAGCCATAACAAACTTGGGGCGGCGAATAGTCATCACCAATGTCATGGATGAAGATAAAAATACCGGTTTAATTCGCCACAATTCCCAAAGATTGGCGGGGATGTTGCTGCGTTGGTACGGCCGCGCCCAGAATATTTAAGCTGCTTTGAGGGGGAGATGGGGAGATGGGGAGATGGGGAGATGGGGAGATGGGGAGATTGGGAGATAAGGAGATTGGGAGGCTAATGAATACTGACTAATGACTACTGACTAATGACTACTGACTAATGACTACTGACTAATGACTAATGACTACTGACTAATGACTAATGACTATTGACTAATGACTACTGACTAAAATGAAAACTTTGCTTGCAGATTTTGAGGCTACGCGCCAGTTTGGTGTGGCGTTAGGTCGATCGCTCCCACCAGGCACTGTAATCTTACTAGAAGGAGACTTAGGCGCCGGCAAAACTACCTTAGTGCAAGGTATCGCCGAAGGCTTGGGAATCTCCGAATCTGTGGAAAGTCCTACTTTCACGCTGATTAACGAGTATTTTGCAGGGCGAGTTCCGCTGTACCATCTAGACTTGTATCGACTGGAACCAGAAGAAGCGGAAGCCTTGCACTTAGAGAGTTATTGGGACGGATTAGAAAGGGATTTGGGGATTGTGGCGATCGAATGGGCCCAAAGATTGCCCTACAAACCAGAAAATTATTTGCAAATTTCTTTGACTTATCTCGATAACGGACGCCAAATAGAAGTTATGGGGACTGGCGATTTATCGGATAGGCAATGGAAAAATTGAGAAAAGGCGATCGCACTTACTGTGACGGGCGGTTGACTCGAATCAATTTGCCCCTCGCCCGTTTCCTCACCAGCAATAGCATCATTGATGCGTGTTGCCAATCTTTCTAGATTTTTGTCGTCTGTACATACGATAATGCCAGAATGGTTGGGTTGTTCGGCGTGCAAGCGTATGAAATGGCGGCGATTTTGCGTCATCACCGCGCGATCGTTATTTGCAGCAAAGGCTAATACTTCGGGGTCATCATCTCCAGCATTTCCTGCTTCTTGAATAGTCAGGGCATCGTGACCAAATTTTCGCAGCATTGCCACAACAGGAAACGGGAACTGTTCATCTGCATAAAGACGTGCCATAAATTAGACTTCCTGCATCATTGCTGCTGCTTCTTCTCGGAGTGCTGTTTCAATTTCTTCGGAATTTGCCTCAGCGTAAGTCCAAACGTTGACTAAGTTTGCAGCATTTAAATAAGGGTAAAATTGCAGAATTTCAGCATCCGTTGCACCTTGACTGCGTAAACTTACAAACAGCCAAACTGGCAGTCGAGTTTTGGCAATGCAAGCATCGCCCCCACAAACTCCGGGAGTCTTCGTGATTCCCGGCCAGCTATTGCTTAAACTTTGGGTTAAAAGCCGTATTGCTTCATATTTATCGGTCGGAGTTAAGGCAAGAAGTTGTGTTTCTAATTCTTTAAGCATAGGTAAGGTCGTATTGAGAATAATGGAATATACTTTGATAAATTTAGCACAATTTTTGCTTTCAGAAGTAGGGTAGCTCAGAAGAGTTAGATTTTCGAGATTTGGCTCACAATCTTATATCCTGTCCCGTCAATTACCCGGAATACAAAAGGTTTGTAGTGAGGACTTTAGTCCTTCATGGATGCGGACTAAAGTCCTCACTACAAACCAATCTTAGTATCGTCATTCGACCGGACATGATATTATTTTGACGCACAAGGGAATAAATGGTGCGTCAGAATGAGATTTTCAGTGATGATTGACAATTACCAAACTGACGCACCCTACCGCTGATTCATGAAAAATTTAGGACTGAAGTCCTCACTACGAACCTAATTCTAATTGTTTAACCGTTTTGGCGGTGTTGATGTTTTTTGCAAAACTTCTAGGCAGGCTTACTCAGCGTCAAATCTCAAGGCTTCACCCCTGACATTTGTATCTAATTTACCGTTCTCAAAAACCACTTTTCCTCCCACAACAGTCACCACCGGCCATCCCGTCAAACTCCAACCTTCAAAGGGACTCCAGCCGCACTTGCTCACAATTTCTTCTCGCACCACCGGGCGGTATTTGTCCAAGTCTACCAATACTAAATCGGCGTCAAAACCCGGAGCTATCGCCCCTTTGTTTGGAATCTTATAAGCCTTAGCAACTGCCGCCGACATCCAATTAGCAACTTGTGCAACCGTACACCTGCCCTCGACTGCTTGTGTCAGCATTAAAGGCAAAGAAGTTTCAACTCCGGGCATTCCCGACGGCGTATTTGGATACTCTTGAGCTTTTTCTTCTAAGGTGTGCGGCGCGTGATCGGTGGCGATAAAATCAATTACGCCGTCTAATAAGGCTTGCCAAAGTATTTCGTTATCGCTCTTTTCGCGCAATGGCGGATTCATCTGGGCTAAACTGCCGATTTTTTGATAGGCGCTGGTATTTAAAAGTAAATGCTGCGGCGTTACTTCTGCTGTTACCCAACTGGGTTTTTCTTGACGCAAAAACTCAGCTTCATCGCCAGTTGAAAGATGCAGGATATGCAATCGACGTTGATATTTCTTAGAAAGTTTTAAGGCTAGCTGGGTTGCTAACAAGGCTGCTTGATTGTCTTGAATTTGCGAGTGCACAGCTAAATCGGTACTGCCGGCAAATTCCTGACGGCGCTGATTAATTCTAGTTTGGTCTTCGGCGTGTACTGCAATTAATCGATCGCCCTTTGCGAACACTCGCTCTAAATTTTCCTCTCCATCCATCAAAAGCTGTCCGTGCATCGAACCCATAAACACCTTAATCCCCGGAGTCGGATTCGCCTCCAACAAATCCGGCAAATTCTCCGGCGTCGCCCCAATAAAAAAGCCGTAATTGACCAAACACTTGTCAGCAGCGCGGCTTAGCTTGTCATCTAAGGCGGCTTGGGTTGTGGTTAGGGGGCGGGTATTGGGCATTTCCAGAAACGATGTCACGCCGCCCTTAGCGCACGCACAGCTAGCGGTAAACAAGTCTTCCTTGTGTTCCAAACCCGGCTCGCGGAAGTGTACCTGCGGGTCAATTACTCCGGGTAAGAGAGTTAAGCCGATCGCATCTATTTCGCGATCGGCCGATGCAGCAATCTCCGGAGCAACCCGAACAATTTTGCCATCGCTAATTTGCACGTCCCCTACCAAAAACTCACCGTCAGGTAACAAAATGCGAGCGCGGCGGATTAACAAACTTGATGTGGTCGGCATAAGCTATAATTAAGTCAGGAGTGTACGTGGAAACCTGGGAAAATTTTATCCTCAAAAGAGTTTTGAAAATAGTAAGAAATATAACTAGCTTTCAGAAAAATTGTAATTTTTAGGGTGCGCCGTCCGCACCTTACTCAAGCAGATAGTATAAAAACTCACCTCTGGGGCGCAGATTTGGCAGATTTCCTCCAAAAACTCCGAATTAAGTCTATAATTTGTATCCAGCCCAGTCACTTAATACTTATGACTCGTCTAGACAAGTCAGCCGACCAAAAACCCCCGCAAGATACCGAAAATCCTTGGATAGAAGGAATTAAGACGATCGGCTTAGCAGCATTCTTAGCCTTTGGTATCCGCACCCTGGTTGCTGAAGCTCGCTACATTCCCACCGGCTCGATGCTCCCAACCCTACAAATTAACGATCGATTAATTATAGACAAGGTGAGCTATCGACTCCAAGACCCGCAGCGAGGAGATATTATCGTGTTTATGCCTCCCGATCCGGCGAGTTTGTGCACGGGACAGCCGCCGCCGATCAAAGATGCCTACATCAAGCGAGTGATCGGACTTCCGGGCGATACTGTGGAAGTCAAAGAGGGAAAAGTTTTTATTAACAAGCAGCCGCTACAGGAAAAATATATTGAAGAAATTCCGCAGTATCCCTACGGGCCTGTAGTTGTATCTCAAAATTCTTACTTGGTACTCGGGGACAACCGCAACGCAAGCTGTGACAGCCATTATTGGGGCTTTGTACCCAGACAAAATATCATCGGTAGGGCGATCGTCCGTTTTTGGCCTCTCAACCGCACAGGCTCGATCGACCCCACGCCGATTTATCCCGCTAAACAATAGCTACCACCTCGAATTCCGCAGCGTAAAACCTGCGGTTATTAGCTTAAATGACCAATTCCCATTTCCCAGGATCAACTAATCAACGGTTAAACGAGATTTAATAGGAGATTTCGGGAGAACTTTCACAACTTTATGACCTCATAAACCCGGTTTATTCCTAAATTTCTACCTATCAAACGCAAAAGCAAAACTCGTAGAAACCCAGTTTATCGCCCGTAAATCTCCAATGGAAAAACTGAAATCGACTTACTTCTCAACTGACAACTGTCAACTGTCAAGCGGTCAACTGAATGAAGTTTCGCGATCGAGCACTTTCACAACCTTGTTATACATATCCTCAGCTTCTTGCGGCGAATTGCCGATACTCGTCAATCCCAATTTGCCAAACTCCGACAAGCAACCCATTAAATGAAACACGCTCCCCGTCTCAGTACCCGTGTCAAAGTGCAGTTGATTGTCAGCAATAATATCCATCAAATCGTTCGGCAACAATCCCCGATACCGCTCCTTTTTTAAATTATCCGAAGCTACATAATATTTCGGACGCCCCTGCTGGCTGTAAAATAAGCCCGTAGTTCGTTCGTAGCGACCGTTTGTCAACAGCTTCAAAGCCATAAACGGATGAGTTGTACCTCCTTTTCGCAAGTTAATTTCTATTGCTTGAATATCCCATTTCCCGTCCGCTTGCTTGACAGCAACATAATCCACTCCAAATCGCTCCAAAGCACCTTTTGCAGCTAAATTTTTTCCCACTTTCCATCCCAATTCTTGCAACGCCAGCCGATAGGATTCGTCCGCTGGAAATCGGCAACCCAAGAAAATTTGACCGTCTGGGCCGCCTAAAATCTGGTCGTGGGTTGAGAGAATTTCTACTTCGCCACTGGGGACAATTCGACCTTGAACGCTGGGCGATCGCTTTTCTGATCCTTCGATAAATGCTTCCGCAATTGCTCCTAATTCAGGAATGCGGCTGCTGAAATTTGCCCAGGTTTCGCCTGTTGCTTGAAAGCGCAAATTGTGGAAGCAATCGCCAATTGCTTTAACTCTTTCTTGAGGTGCTTTATTTGCGATCGGCTTCAAATCTAAAATTGCATTTCCTTCCCCCGAAAAACCTTCATTTAACTTAATTACCATCCGCTGCAAATCCGGCTGTCTTTCCCACAACGCAGCCGCAGCTTCCGCCAAATCTTCTGCATTCCACACCAACTCGGAACCGTCAGGATAAGGTACGCCAGCTTCTTTAAAAATTTGCCGGCTACCGCTTTTTGTTCCCCAATAAAGCAAATCCGGATCGCTAGCCCACAAAGGAATTCCCAATTTAACAGATAACTCCCGCTCTAAGGGCGTTGAGTTGTAACAAACCATATAAGATTTTGTCGGGCGTACTGCTTGACGAATCCGCTCCATCAACCGGGGACGCTCTAAAATTTTCTGCGTGAGGGATTTTGTAGAAGCATCGTAAGCCGAGAACAGCAAAAGGCGATCGCGCGCGTGAGAAAATGGAATACCTGGAAGCAATTGCAGGTAATAATCTATAATCATCGGGTGCAGCGGCTCAGAGGTAATGTAAATTAAGCGCGTGCGGGGATTGCGCAGCCGAATTAATGAAAATAAATGACGCTCTTCGTAGTGGTAAGCACCCTCAACTTTCTGCATTTCTTGCTGATCTAAGCTGAGAGAAGGAATGACGATAATATCACAATCTCCGCTGTCGAATTCTTCGATTGCTCGCCAACGTTCGCGTAATTCAGTCTGAAGGTTGCGAAATTGCTGTGCGGTTTCTGAAGCTGAATTATTTAACTCTTGCATTGCGTTTAATCCTAATTATTCAAATAATCCTTGCTGGTGGTGTAGGGTGCGTCATCCCAAATATTTTAGTTAACTCAAACAGTTTTTTTCGCTCCGCACCTTGTGGTGGAATAGATGTAGGGTGCGTCAGCCCAGATACCTGAGACAAATCAAACAGTTTTTGTTCTGACGCACCTTACCGGGAAATAAATGTAGGGTGCGTCAGCCAAAATACTTGAGACCAATCAAACATTTTTTTTTCTGACGCACCTTACCGGCAATATTGCTGACCCAAATAAACGAATAGTGAATTATATTCTGTGCTATCAATTACCAGCAATCAAAACCGTTTGTAGTGAGGACTTTAGTCCTTTGAGTAATGCGGAC
>NZ_JAUBUN010000048.1:33476-42222 GCF_036702665.1 Microcoleus sp. Aus8_D2 | reverse complement strand
TAAAGTCCTCACTACGAACCAATCTTATTTTTTAGTCCTTTGACGAATGCGGACTAAAGTCCTCACTACGAACCAATCTTATTTTTTAGTCCTTTGACGAATGCGGACTAAAGTCCTCACTACGAACCAATTTTATTTTTTAGTCCTTTGACGAATGCGGACTAAAGTCCTCACTACGAACCAATCTGATTGTGTCCTTCGAGCTGAGATGATATTAAGGTGGGTCAGTTCACATATTTGAGGCCAATCCAATAGTTGTTTCACTCCGCACTCTATCCGCAACTAAGAAGTTCGCCGCACTCGAAAAAGTTTGGCATATTCCAATATAGGCTCTAGGCGCCGCTGATTTTGCTTGAGTGCCGAGATCAATTTTTCCGAAGGGCGGAACACCAGAGGAGCCGAATATTTGGTCAGCATCTCCATATCCGGCGACTGACTCAGCAGCATCAGCCGTACATCTTTGTCCAGCAAATAACTCAGAGATAGCAAATCTCCCATGTTAGTAAAATCATTACCGCGATCGCTAATTACTATTGTATCTTTAATCGATCGATTAGCCATCACCTCTTTGTTAATATTTCTCGCAACTTCAGCATTAAAATAGCTCAAGTCTTTGCTCCACCAAGTATCAGCAACAGCGCTGAGGGTACAGGATGCTATGCTTGCTGTAAATACCCCTGCTAACACGACTTGCCAAAACCGCTGCTGAGTTTTCACCTTACTCGCCAGCAAGCAAGCAACTGCTAGCTGCACTCCCGGAAAGCAGGAAATCAGATAGCGACTGACGGCGGAACGTTTGCCGCCTAGGATTAGATCCGGTAAAGCCAGCATCAAAAACGGTACGAAAATTGATGTTACAATAAACAGCAAAGTTGAAATATTTGTGCGGCGGCAGATGTGGTAAACTGCTGCCGCAATTAACAGCAAAAATGGCAATCTCAGCAGATAAGTCCAGATGTTGTCAAACCCGAAGTCAAAGTCAAAAAATAAGGCTGTAAAGCTGAGCGTCCACAATTTTACCAGATACAGCCAACCTGGAGATATGCGCGTCCAATCTGTCGTGGCTGAGGCTCGTTCCAGGTTGGTCGCCAGCACGTAAATCCATGGCAAATACAATATTAAAGCGGCTGTTACTGCTAAGAAAAATTGCGAATTAGTTAAATGACCTCGCATTTTTTTTTGTTTGACAAACAGCCAGTAAGCAATTATAAAAACTCCCTGTCCGACGAGTGTTAAACTGAAGAAAGGGTGAGTGTAGAAACCGATCGCGATCGCCAGCGAGTAATACGCCCAATTTTGCCAACCCCGCAACCGCACTGCTCTCAGCAGCAGCCAACTGCTGCCAATAACTGCGGCTGTCAGCAAACTGTACTGCCTTGCTGTCTGAGCAAACAAGATGTCAAAGGGAGATAAAGCCAAAAGTGCTGTTGCTACTAACGCCGCCTTCTTTGAGGCAAAAAGTTCCTGAGCTAAAGCGTACATCAAAGGCAGCGAAAACAAACTCAATATTGCTGGCAAACTGCGAGATGCTGCCAGAGAACTACCAAATTGCTCCATCCACAAACGAGCCATCAAAAAGTACAAAGGCGGATGTTGCGGGTCTTCTAATGCTAATGAACGAATTGTGTCTGCTGCTGTACTTCCCGGTTTGATCCGTTGATATTTCTGCAATTCTGGTGCAGGAACAATCCGGTTTTGAAATAGTTCGTCGTCGATTTCTTGTCTGGTGAAACCAGCGGCGCGGATAGATGTGTAAGCTTCGTCGTGCCAGTAAAGTTTGCGATCGATCTCGAAAAACCGAAATCCGATACCTAGTAAAATGCCGATCGCCAATAAGCTCATCAGCAATCGGGAATTTTTGGGATTTTGGGGATTAACAGATGTGTCTTGATTTGTTGTAGATGCCATGCTTGTCCTAATTGTGGCGATCGTCCCAGAGGCGTACCGATCGACTCCGGGGACGATCGCACCACTACGCTCAGAAACCGGGTTTTTTACCGGGATCGCCTGCTGCAACCTGTGTATTGCTGTGGAAAAACCCGGTTTCTATCCACCCCCGTTTGGGCCTGTTAAAGATCGATCGATACCAGTACAGAACCCAACCGACCATCATTCTACCCTCTGTCGATCGCCTTCTACCTTCTAAACCACAGCCCCCGTCAGGGCGCGATCGGGCTCAACCACCGCAAAATCAAGAATTCTAAACCAAATCCCCCCAGAACCTCCAGACCCCAAAAATAACTGCTAACATACGTGTTGTACAGTTAATCAACAAGCTCCGCAAGGGGTCTACCCGCGTACCGAAAATGGCAAAAAAAGAAGCTTCTACAAAAACTACTGAAAACACAGAAAAGCAAAAAGCCCTAACTTCCGTACTGTCCCAAATCGAGCGCAGCTTTGGCAAAGGAGCGATCGTCCGATTGGGAGACTCCACTCGCATGAGGGTAGAAACCATCCCCACCGGAGCTCTGACACTGGACATTGCTTTGGGCGGTGGTTTGCCAAAAGGTCGAGTCATTGAAATTTACGGCCCCGAAAGTTCCGGTAAAACTACTTTAGCCCTCCACGCGATCGCCGAAGTCCAAAAAACCGGCGGTATCGCAGCCTTCGTCGATGCCGAGCACGCCCTCGATCCCACCTACGCCTCATCATTAGGCGTAGATATTGAAAATCTCTTAGTTTCCCAGCCGGATACCGGCGAAATGGCCCTAGAAATCGTCGATCAACTCGTGCGATCCGTCGCCGTTGATATTGTAGTAATTGACTCCGTAGCAGCCCTCGTCCCCCGCGCCGAAATCGAAGGCGACATGGGCGACTCCCACATGGGTTTGCAAGCCCGCTTGATGAGTCAAGCGCTGCGCAAAATCACCGGTAACATTGGTAAATCCGGCTGTACCGTGATTTTCCTCAACCAATTGCGGCAAAAAATCGGCATAACTTACGGCAACCCCGAAACAACAACGGGCGGTAACGCCCTCAAATTTTACGCCAGCGTGCGGCTCGACATTCGTCGCATTCAAAGCTTGAAAAAAGGTACCGAAGAATACGGCAACCGCACGAAAGTTAAAGTGGCTAAAAATAAAGTTGCTCCGCCTTTCCGCATTGCCGAATTTGACATTGTATTTGGTAAAGGCATTTCTACCTTAGGCTGTCTGACTGACTTGGCCGACGAGATGGGAGTAATTCTGAAAAAAGGTTCTTGGTATAGTTACAACGGCGAGAACATCGCTCAAGGACGAGACAAAGTGATTCAACACATGGAGAAAAATATCGATTTCAAAAATGAGATCGAGCGGCTAGTACGGGAAAAACTTGATACTGGTGCTGTAGTTTCTGCTAATTCTGTCGCTCCTGTCGATGTCGATGCTGATGATGAGGATCTAGATGAGGATGATGAGATTGTTGATAATGACATTGAAGATGTAGGAGATCTGGAAGAAATCTAAATTTTGTAGCGAACGTTATTAGTGCTGTCTGCGAAGAGCGTATTGTACAATACGCTCTTCGCGGACAGCACTCAAAGAGACGTAGGGTGCGTCGCCACGAATAATTGTCGCCCTCAACTAGGATGTCAGCGAGCGACGCACCCTACAATTTTTGCTTGTTACCAGGCTCTGCCTGGTAACGCATATCTTGAGGCTCTGCCTCTTTGAACAATAGTAGGTTGGGTTTATCTGTAAACCCAACCTACTATTTTATGTATTATTTTTTTGAAATCGATCGCACTCCAAGACACAGAAACTAGGTTTCTGAGTGGGATAGCGGGAGAGGCGGATAGGGGGAGAAGTGGAGAGAATTTATCAGTTATTCCCAATCGAAAATCCAAAATCCAAAATCCAAAATTGTATAATTTGTCGATCGACTCTAGTGTTGAGGATGTTGGTTGAACGTCACCTCTAAAACCTCTGTCTGCTGCTTGATAGTAGCAGAGCGCTTTTGAGAATATTTATCGTGGATAAAAATACTTAAGGCCACACCCACAGGCAAGACAAAATAAAGGAATCCCAACAACATCTGGGAAATTTCTTCCTGCTGAGCCGCGTCAAATAGCACAGGTGCAGCACCTTGACTTGTCGTGCTGTTGACGAACTCTTGATGAGACTCCTGTGCTTTCACAGGCTCTAAACTTGATTGGGCGATCGCCGCTTGTGCGGTTCCCAGACATCCCGCCACCGCTACGCAGGCAGTCAAAAGACCCAAAATTCTTGATTTCGCGGTCGCTCCCTTGTCGATCGGGCTAATGGAGTCGCGATCGGTTGGCTGAGATTCTATTTTTGTGAAGCGTACAAGCATTTTTACCTACCGCCCTTGAATCAAATTTAATTTCTGTATTCAAATATACTATTTTAAATTTTTAAACGCAAGGCCTATGTCAGAGAAATTTGACATTAAATGCAGGATCTGCATTTAATTGATGCGCTAGCTTCAATTTTCCGGATAAAAAGTGACTTACTATACAGTTTTGCCTGAATACATAAACTTGAATTGAAGCGCAACAGGTTGATGGCCACCCGTAATAAACCCTAATTTTTATCAAAATTCATCATTCGTATTATTTCTGAGGATCGCTAAGTATGCTTCAAGGGCTTTTATCCTTCAGGGGGCCTTTTCGGATTCTGAACCTGAGTTGGTTTGCTTTTTTCTTAACCTTCGTAGTTTGGTTCAACTACGCACCCTTCAGCACAACGGTGCGGCATGACTTGGGTTTGACACTCGGCCAAGCCAGAATCATCAGTCTGTGCAACCTAGCCCTCACCATTCCTGCACGGATCATTATCGGGATGTTGCTCGATCGCTTTGGGCCCCGCATCACCTTCTCTTCACTCCTGGTGTATGCAGCAATTCCCTGTCTCGCCTTTGCAACTGCTCAAAACTTCAATCAATTAGTGTTAAGCCGCCTAGCAATGGGGATTGTCGGCGCTGGATTCGTGGTTGGCATTCGTTTAGTTGCCGAATGGTTTCCGCCAAAAGATATCGGTTTCGCTCAAGGAATCTATGGTGGCTGGGGCAATTTTGGTTCTTTTGCCGCAGAGGCTGCTTTACCGGCGATCGCCGCCGGCACCGCTTTTCTGTCAGTCGGGCATACAAACTGGCGATTGGCGATCGCCCTCACCGGCATTGTCACAGCAGTTTTCGGAGTCATTTTTTACTGCAACGTGCAAGACACTCCGCCTGGGAAAGTCTATCAGCGCCCCGCCCGCAACGGTGCAATGGAAGTCACCAGCGCTAAAAGTTTTTGGGCATTGTCGATCGCCAATATTCCTCTATTTGGCGCCTTAGGTTTGATTGTGTGGCGCTTGCAGAAAGCAAATTTTCTCACTACAGATGTGATGTACAGCATTTGGGCTTGTTTGGCCGTACTCTACGGAATTCAAGCCTACAAAGCCTGGGAAGTTAACCGAGAAGTGGTGACAGGCAAAAAACAGTACCCGCCTCAAGAACGCTACCAAATCAGTCAAGTATTTGTATTAGAACTCGCTTATGCAGTCAGCTTTGGTTCAGAACTCGCCGTAGTTTCAATGCTGCCAGAATTTTTTGAACATACCTTTAATATAAATCATGCGATCGCCGGGCCACTAGCAGCCACCTATCCCCTGATGAACTTGATAAGTCGTCCAGCCGGAGGCTTAATTTCCGACAAAATCGGCAGTCGCAAGTGGACGCTGACAGCAATGACTGGCGGAGTTGCATTAGGATATTTAATCATGAGTCAAATCACGGCAACATGGCCGTTACCGCTGGTCATTATTATGACCATGCTCTGTGCATTCTTCGTCTTCGGCGCAGCAGGTGCGACATTTGGCATCGCCTCATTAATCAAACGGGAAGTAACAGGTCAAATTGCTGGCAATATCGGTGCTTACGGCAGTGTCGGCTCTGTGATGTACGCCACCATTTACAGCTTTTTACCCCAGACAGTTGAAGGCAACCGTCTGTTTTTTGATGTACTCGGAATTGCGGCTGTGATGGTGTTTTTTCTTTGTATTTTTATCCTTAAGGAACCCAAGGTTTCTCCAAACAAAGAAGTGGCAGAGCCAGCGATGCTAATCGGTCACTAAAAATTCTCATTTTGTCAATAAATTTATTGTCAAATCAACCTTAAAGCCCGCTGCCCTTAGTTTGATAGTTCGGACTTTAGTCCTCAAATTAGATAAGGACTGAAGTCCGAAGGATCAAACATTTTTTAGTGTGGGTAGTTGACCGGACACGAGCTCGCTAACAAAAACTTACTCCGGCAAAGAAACAGGCTCAATGTATTGAGAATTAGCGCGCACGTAACAGCCTTGTCTTGTCAGCAACCAGGGTTCACCGTTCGCCATTGTAATCGCATTTCCTCCCCTGAGTTCAGCAGCAATTGTATCTCGATCGGCGCGATAAACTCGTTTAATTGCTCCGTTTGGCGTCTGGCGGCAGTTGAGTTCGCCATCTCGCGATGTGACTCGCCAAGCAGGCCAAGTTACAGTACCAGCAGTTTCGCTCGACCAAGTATTAGCATTGCTAGAAGTATAATTGCCACTGGCATTAGGACGCGGTAAAGGCTCGACTAAATTGACTTTAAATGTCTTACCAACAGAAGCACAATTTTCTCCTCCTTTCACCTTCCAAGTAACTTCTGCTCCCAATTGGTCGCTCCTTCCAGTTGCACGCCGGACAATGGCAATATCTCCAGAACAAACAATTTTTCTCCCAGGGCCGATCGCGCGGTCATTGAAAGTTCCGTTGTAATGGTAAGAGCCTACTCCTCCATCGGAACGGGTAATTTGAATATTGCCAAAATATTCGCGATTGCCTACTTGAGTAAAATAAAATCCCCTGGGAGTGTTCGCTTTTTCAGACAGGTTTAAAGTAGTTTTGCCGTTCGGATTAATATAAGTTGTAGCGCTAGCAGCACCGCACCAAATGAATGACAAAACTCCTGCAGAAAGCAAAAAATTAATTCGTTTCATGGTGATACCTTAGATGAACTTCTATTCTAATTAATAAAACTTACATACTATCTCACAAATAAACCGGGTTGTTTTGCAACTATTATTGAGAGTTTCAAGCCCGTATATTTTAGTTGAAAAACCAAGGTGATGACTATAGCAATCCTTGCAGGATTTGTGGGATGGGTACTTTCATCAGCCCGTCCCGGATTGACGCCCAAACCACGCTCACAATAGATTTGGGATTGCTATAACCGTGCGTAAGTCATGCTTTATTTATAGCTAGCAGCTCCATACTTCACCAGTCGCTTTACCAAGTGTCACTCATTTGAGCGACAGCGCACTGGTCAATACGTCTCGGTTAAAGGCAAAATTAAAGAATTTAATCTCCTCAAATACTAGCTCGCTACCGAGTGCGATCGCGCCCGGGGAAATTTCTCTCACCCAGAGCTATTGAGGTGCGTCGCTACTCGAAAAGTCGATTTTAATTCACAAATTTTTAATGGCGACACACCCTACGAATAATCTTGCCACAGGGCAAGCTGTCAAGCGGTCAACTGTCAAGCGGTCAACTGTCAAGCGGTCAACTGTCAACTGTTTACTTCACCCTGCTTCAGGTCTCTTCACCTTGATTCACTTGGTAGCACTCGCATCACTTGGTTTGCACGCTTCAGCTTCTGACTCATTGCAGGTGCAAATACTTAGGAGCAGAATAGATTCATATACGTAAGTAAAGGAGTTCCAATCACCGCTAAATACTGTGGAGTTTACGGTTACTTCCCCCTGGGTCAAGTTGCGGTAACTAACACTAGCCAGATTTTGACAACTGACAGATTTCACCTCTGAGGCTGTTTGTAAAGAAATGTAAAAGCTCCTGAAAGTTAATTGCTGTTACAGAAGGTAGGATTTCTGAGCTGAACTGTAAAAAAAAGTTGTCTTGATTCATCGCAAAAATGAACTGGACAAAGACGAATTTCATTTTTCAGAAACTTAAATTCTTATTCCAGGGAGAATCAATCATGACTGACGGTCAATTAGGAGCTATATTAAAGATGGCTCAAACAATTAATCCTCAAATTAAGAGCGATCGACATTTTGAAATTGACTTGGAAAAATTGCGTCAACTGCCAGCAGGAACATTAGGGTGCGAAGTGGCGCGATTTCTAGACGAACAAGGGTTTGAACCGATCGCATCTGGAGACTGGATTCAACGAAACCACGACGTTTGGCACGTTCTGACGGGTCTTTCACCTTCTCCAGAAGATGAATTTGTACTTCAAGCGTTTACTCGCGCTCAAGTATTTCGCCCTTCCTGTGCGATTTTAGTGTTAGTTGGACTGCTCAGTGGCAAATGTGCGATCGGACAAATTATCAAAGGTTTAAAATATGGAAAATTAGCCGATCGGCTAATTGACTGGGACGTTGCATCTGACTGGGAAACTCCTTTATCTGAAGTTCGAGAAAAACTGGGCATTCTACCATTAACTGATTAAAAATTTAACTCGTCACTGCACTGCAAAACTATGCAAAGCACCATTTACAAACCGGTAATCAGCCTGAGCCCGCGAGAAAAAGCGATCGCACAATTAGTAGCCCAAGGTCTGCCCAACAAATGTATTGCCAAAAATTTAAATATCAGTCACTGGACGGTTGCTACTTACGTGAGGCGAATTTTTATCAAACTTGGTGTTTGTTCCAGAAGTGCGATGATTGCACTGTTGATGCAAGAAAATATGCTCTGGGACTCATAAATAGTCGGGTGCGTCAGCCTGCTTTAATTCTCGGGTAATCCAGAAACTCTCTACTGACGCACCCTACAA
>NZ_JAUBUN010000048.1:7146-33376 GCF_036702665.1 Microcoleus sp. Aus8_D2 | reverse complement strand
AACTCATAAATAGTCGGGTGCGTCAGCCTGCTTTAATTCTCGGGTAATCCAGAAACTCTCTACTGACGCACCCTACAAAAACTCATAAATAGTCGGGTGCGTCAGCCTGCTTTAATTCTCGGGTAATCCAGAAACTCTCTACTGACGCACCCTACACACATACTCGGAGAAAAATAAAAACCCAGTTTACCTGTGAAACTGGGTTTTTATTTGCAACGTTTAAAATGTTTTATGTCACAGCCACAGAACGAGAGGAATTTCTCAAAAAATTCAGCAATTCTCGATTCACCGTTTGCGGCGCTTCCTGCTGAATCCAGTGACCGCAGTTAGGGATTAATTTTAACTTAAACGGAGCCGTAATTAACCGATCTAAGCCTTCTACAAGTGTGTGGCTCAAAAACGCATCTTCTTCTCCCCAAAGCACCAAAGTAGGCACTGTCACAGGTTCTAACTTCTGTCCCCAGTGCCAAAGCCGCTGCGGGTGAAACATTTGCTGGTAATAATTCATCGCCGCCGCTAACACTCCCGGCTTTTCTAAAGCTGTCTGATAAATCTGAGTTTCCTCAGCGCTAAAAGCTCCTTTCCGAACAGCTTGTCCCTGCAAAATATTTTGCACAAAATCTTTCAAATTTTGCCGGATCAACCATTCCGGGATGCCGGGAACTTGAAATGCCAAAATATGCCAACTGCGACGGAGTTGGTCTAAATTGCTTGCCATTTCCTGCACGAATCGTTGCGGGTGCGGAGCGTTTAAAATTGCTAAGCGGTTGAGTTTTTCGGGGAACTTTTGAGCTAAGTTCCAGGCGATCGCACCACCGCAATCGTGACCGACAATGTGCGCTTTTGTATAGCCGAGCCGATCGATCAAACCGCGAATATCAGCACTCAGCGTATCCAAATCATAACCGCTTTCCGGCTTGTCCGAATCGTTGTAGCCCCGCAAATCCGGCACCACAACCTTAAAATGACGCGCTAAGGCAGGAATTTGATGGCGCCAAGAGTACCAAAACTCCGGAAACCCGTGCAGGAGGATAACGAGTTCCCCTTCTCCTTGAGAAACGCAGTGCAGGCGGATGTTGTTGGTTTCGACAAAGATGTGTTGCTGTTCGGAATCTAAAGACTTCATAGTTGCAAAGTTAGACTTATTTTCTGGCAGTAAAGAACCCGCCGACTGGTAGCAGGCCCAAACAGCCCAAGGGTTTTAATTCTTCTATTTTTATTCTAGCTGCTTTTCGATCCCCGTTGCTGTAATGTAGTTAAACGTAAAACTTGTAGGGTTTTTCGGTCTGGTGTTTTTTAGGTGTAACTACTTAGATCAACTTTTTTACATTAGATCTGTTGTTTTAACAGCGACGGAGGCGATTCAATAATAGCACAATTTCGTCCGTTGCCGATCGCATTTTTGCAGCCGACAGCTCGGATTGATTGACGATAATGCTAAACACCAGAGGCTCGTAATTCGGAACTTCGATATATCCCGACAGGGCGGAAACTCCGCTCAAAGTTCCAGTTTTTGCTTGCAAAATTACGCGATTTGATGTATTATTTATGCGATTTTTCAAAGTACCGCTTTCGCCAGCCACAGGCAGTGATGCGCGGTAGATAGATCCAGCAGGTGAATTCGCCATCAATTTCAAAGTTTGCACCAAGGCTTCGGGACTAATTAAATTGTGGCGGGAAAGTCCCGAACCGTCGGCCAATATATAGCTGTTTGGATTTACACCTAATTGAGTTAAAGCTGTTTTTAACTCTTTCAAACCAATTTCACCTGTATCCTCTTGTGGCACGGGCATCTTGCCTGTGACTGTTTGTGGCACAGGCATCTTGCCTGTGACTTTCCCCAACAATCTCAATAAAACTTCTGCATAAAGATTGTTGCTTTCCCGATTAGTTTCTTTCACCAATTCCGCTAGCGGTGGCGATTCGACAAACGCTAATTCCTGAGTCAGATTCTGAGAATTAGAAGTGACTGCAACTTGTTTGACAGGGATTCCTTCAGCCACTAGAACTTGCTGAAAATGCTGCAAAAAGTTATTCGCGGGATTGACAACTGCGACATAAGCTGATTCAGATTCTGCACCAACTTTTAACTGTCCGCTAACTCGAATCGCGGGCCGATCGAACTCCCTGCCAACTTCAACAAACTCCGATTCATTAGTACCGACAGTCACTGAATTGTTCAGAATTTGCCACTGATTGGCTAACTTAGGTTCGGCAAAAGTGACTTTCAGAGGTTGCCCGATCGCCTGCGGGGACAAAACAAGCTCGATCGCATTTTGATTGTAAATCAAACTGTTAACCGGCGCGCCATAGCCCGCTTGGGCGTCTTCCCATTCCCAATTCGGATTGACTGCACTGCCTTGAAAATAGCTGTCATCGGCAATCAACTCGTTTACGCGATCGACTCCGCGCCGTTTCAACTGCCGCGCCAAATCCTGCAACTGAGCCTGTGCAATGCTCGGATCGCCCCTACCGGCAACGTACAAACTCCCATTTGCACCGCTGTAAACCGATGTCTTAATCCGAAAATCCGCACCGAGTTTCTGCAAAGCAGCGGCTGTGGTGAGCAGCTTGACGTTGGATGCTGGAATAAAATATTTGGTGGCGTCACGGCTGTAGAGAGCCGCGGTAGATGAGAGAGGTTGAATCAAAATCCCCCAGCGCGATCGGCTAAATTCAGCACGATTGGCGATCGCATCTACCTTCGCCCCCAAATCCCCAGGACAAATATCGCCAGCAACTGGTGGCGTTTGAGCGACTACCGCCGACGCGGGCCCCATAATTAGGACTAACAAACTAACCGCAATTCCTTTGATTTTCAAAGCAAAATTCCCGTAACAATACCAATTGAAAAAATCTTGTGACAATCATCAATGTGATACCAATTATTAAAAGCTGCACAGTCTACCGCCGGACACGGCAATGCCGTTTCCCTACCCGAATTTCCCTAATAATATTTATTCAAAATAGATGCACCAGAGCTTGGCAGTCTCACCGAATCCAGTCAAGACTAATAGTAATAGCGCATATGAATTCTCGGATTTAATAACGCCTCTACAGGTTTTCCCCCTTTGAGGTGCTGTTCCACAATTAACGGTACATCTCTCTGTTTAACTCGACAATACCAAATTTCGTCTGGGGTGACTCGCACAGTCGGGCCCGTATTGCACTGTCCCTGACAGCTAGAAGCTTCAACTGTTACCCCTTGGACTGGTTGGGCTTCAAAGGCAGCGAGGACTGCTGCTGAACCATTTCTCAGGCAAGATTGATACTGGCAAACTAATACACAGCGCGCTTTTGGTTGGGTGTCTGGTTCTGGGGCTGGAGATTCTGGCATCGCTAAGAATTTATCGGCTGTTTAACATATTTTAACAATGTTGTGAGGTCGATCGCCCGCGCGCTTGACTGACAAACGGGAGAATTCGTGAGTGCGATCGCAAAAACCTTTCAAATTCTGGGATTCAAACTTTTTCCATCCTTCTAGCTGGTAACGAATCCGCTCTCCCGGCTGCCTTTGTGCTATCTGTGTCACGCTTTCCCTATATGATCGGATTTAGAGCAACAACTAAATCAACCGCCAATCATGCCCAAAACAGTAGCCGATGTGATGAGCCGCGATCCCATTTTGGCGCGCCCCGAAATGCCCTTAAATGAAGCCATTAAAATTTTAGCCGATCGACGTATTAGCGGTCTTCCCGTCGTAGATGAGAATGGCTTATTGGTAGGAGTCATCTCCGAAACCGACTTGATGTGGCGGGAAACCGGCGTCACTCCCCCCGCCTACATCATGGTACTCGACAGCGTGATTTACCTAGAAAATCCCTCGCGTTACGAGCGAGAACTCCACAAGGCTTTAGGACAAACAGTAGGAGAAGCGATGAGTACAGAGCCTGTTACCATCGAACCAAACAAATCTGTCCAAGAAGCAGCAAAACTGATGCACGATCGCAGCATCCACCGATTGCCGGTAGTCGATAGTGCTGGCAAAGTAATCGGCATCCTCACTAGGGGAGATATTATCCGATGGATGGCGGCCCAGTCTTAATTAATTATTGTAGTTGAAGGACTGTATCAGAAAATGAGTCGATCGCTCCTTCAATCTCTCAGCTTTTGGCAATCACCAATTACCTAAGACGTGAATTGCTTTCATGCGCTCGCTCTTTTAGAAATTATCTGGGTTTATTTGCGTTGATCTGCGGTTTCCCTATCAATCCAAGATTTATGCAATAAGTTTCTAGATTCACGACATGGAAGTCAGGAATACACGCAGAAATATTTTTCCATTCTTCCCTGTTCCTTATTCTTTCGACCAACTGTCACAGGTCACTTGTCTACTGAAAACTGTCACTTGTCTACTGTCACTTGTCTACTGTCACTTGTCTACTGTCAATTACCCAATTTTAAAATTCCATGAGCATTAGCCCTGAGTCTGTTGAACAATTGTTGAATTCCGAGGATTTTGGTGAAAGGTTGCGGGCTGTCAACCAACTGCGGCAACTAGAACCCGCGATCGCCTACAATTTGATTCAAATTGCGATCGGTGACAAAAACGTCCGCGTTAGGTACGCAGCCGTCAGCCAAATGTCAACCCTCGGCGACCAAAATCTGCCGAACGCTTTAGAGGTACTGCTTCACAGCTTGCACAACGACCCCGAACCAGACGTGCAAGCAGCAGCAGCCGATGCTTTGGGCGCCTTGAAATTAACCGCTGCTTTAGAAGATTTGCAGCAAGTTTACAGCAGTACATCTGAATGGTTGGTGCAACTCAGCATCGTCGCGGCTTTGGGAGAAATGGGCGATCCAAAAGCATTTCCGATGTTAGAAAATGCCCTGAATTCTGAAAACGAGTTGATCCAAACTATTGCGATTAGCGCATTAGGTGAATTGGGAGATCGACGGGCGCTGCCGCTGCTGCTTCCCTACGCTTCTAATGCAGATTGGCAAATTCGTTATAGAGTCGCCCAAGCTTTGGGGCGGTTGGGCGGTGCAGAAGCAGAAGCGGCTTTGGAAATTCTCGCCAAAGATGACGTTGAGCAAGTTGCTCAGGAGGCTAAAGTCGGACAAGATAATATTTTGAAATTGTGAGTTTGAAGCGGTGAATTTTGAATTAATTTAGAATTTTTGGTGAGGTTTCTAGTAAAAAGTTAGTGCGCGATGGCTAATCTGGTGAAACCCGGTTTCTGAGTATATTTCTCGTTCTCGTTCGTAAAACTCGTAGAAACCGGGTTTCTGGCCCCCTGAGTTGGCGCGCGATCGCACGCAGAACTGGTGAAACCCGGTTTCTGAGTATATTTCTCGTAACTAAATCTAAAACTTGCAGAAACCGGGTTTCTGGCCCCAGGCAACCAACTGCGCAGAAAATGTGAAGCTTACTAATCAAAAACAATCTCAAATTCAATCCCACATTCAGCTATGAACTGTCACAATCGGTTTTTACTTATTTCGATCGAGAAATTAAACTATAAATTATATCTTTATACCGTAAATTAACGGATAGAAATCATTACAAAATATAATTAATCACTTTAAAAAATGATGATTGTGGGTAATTGTTCTGTGTGACGCGCTCGCGGGTGCGAAATGTCGGTTGTATTGATGCTACAGGCGATCGCACTCTGCCCTTTCCCAACCCGCTCCCGGATATTGACATCCGCACTTTGAGAATAGCTATAATAACAATAGATATAGCCTTTCTCAGAAAGATGAGGTACTATAGGGAATAGGGAATAGGGCTATGGGCTATGGGCTATGGGCTATGGGCTATCCTCACTTTTTTGAGAACCGCTATACAACAGCGGCAGGGATTCACACAATTATTGAATTGTGCCCAGCCTGCGATCGGGGAAATTATCGTTAAGACGGTAAGCCATCTACCAGCTCAGCCCAGTCTTAAACATTTTTATCATCCCCATGCTCGAACAACTACAAAATTCCGGTTCTCAGTCAGTGGACATTTTAACAGGAGAGCGATCGGCCTCTCAACTATCACAACCGGCACAAGCCACAACCAATCAAGACTTTATTTATAAAGTTTTAGAACTCACCAACATAGAACGCAGCAAATTGAGTTTGTCCCCCCTAACTTTAAATACTCAATTGCTGAATGCGGCGCAAAATCACACCCAAAACATGGCGGTGCAAGACTTTTTCGATCACACCGGAAAAGATGGTTCGTCAATGGGAAATCGGATTACTGCAACGGGCTATAAATTCAGCTCGGCAGCAGAAAACATCGCTGCGGGTTCTTCTACACCGGAACAAGTTGTATCATCGTGGATGAACAGCCCCGGCCACCGCGCGAACATTCTTAACCCGAATCTGAAAGAGATTGGCATTGGTTACTATTTCTTAGCCAACGATACTGGCAGCGTCAATTACAATCACTATTGGACGCAAGTTTTTGCTACTTCTCTTGACGGTAGTGTCAATCCCGCACCAACTCCCACACCAACTCCAACTCCCACACCAACTCCAACTCCCGCACCAACTCCAACTCCTACACCCAGCACATTAGTCTCCATTACTTCCCCAATACCCAATGCTACAGGGGAAGGTAGCCCGACTACAGCACCGAAGAATACAGCCAGCGGTGGCAATTATTTCCTATCGGATGCTGCTGATACTCAAATACCTGCCAGTGCTGTGGGATTGCAAATTTTTGCGCTTTCGGGCAAAGACAATCTCACTGGAGGAGCAGGCGCTGATACGATTAATGGAATGCAAGGTGCGGATACAATTAATGGCGCAGGCGGCGATGACATCTTATCCGGTGGCAAAGATTCGGATTCAATTGATGGGGGTGTTGGTAATGATTTTATCAGCGGCAACAATGATAACGATCGACTGATCGGAGGAGACGGTAACGATACTCTCCGGGGCGGCAAGGAAAATGATATCTTGATTGGCGGTAACGGCGACGATTTCCTGGCGGGCGATCGCGGGCAAGATATTCTCACCGGCGGTGCTGGTAATGATACGTTTGTTTTAGCAGGAGGTTTGTCTGCTTCAGCTACCTTAGTCAGTGCGGATGTGATTACCGATTTTGTGGCTGGGGATAAGATTGGTTTGACTGACGGTATCGGATTTGCTAACTTGACTTTTGAAGCTGTAAGTTTGCAGTTGAATGGAGGCGCAAGTGTCGCTTCTACGGCGATTAAGTCGGGGAGTAATTATCTGGGAATCGTGCAGGGTGTGAGTCAAAGTCAGCTTACATCTTCTGTTTTTGTAAATGGGTAATTCGGCACTTATGCACGGGTGTCGAGAAACCGGGTTTTTTTACCAAAATACTGGCTCAAAACCCTCAATTTCGTAAAAAACCCGGTTTCTTTGTCGGGAGTGGGTATAGGACTATAATTATTCCTTCTTCCTTTACAAATTATCTCTCATTTGTCGAGCCCCGCGCCGGAAACGGCATTGCCTCCGAAAAGATGCTCCCTAATAAA
Source organism: Microcoleus sp. Aus8_D2 (assembly GCF_036702665.1). Lineage (NCBI taxonomy): Bacteria > Bacillati > Cyanobacteriota > Cyanophyceae > Oscillatoriales > Microcoleaceae > Microcoleus > Microcoleus sp. Aus8_D2. Next base: position 25,934 of record NZ_JAUBUN010000048.1, on the reverse strand, counting down.
CAATCTACATTCAATACAGCTTATTCAGTGGAATCTCCATCACAAACTCTGCACCTTTTCCAGGAGTAGAAAAACACTGCAAATTACCGCTGTGTTGCTCAGTCATAATCTGACAACTAATTGATAGCCCTAATCCAGTACCTTTACCTTCTGGTTTCGTGGTAAAGAAAGGAGAAAACAATTTTTGTCGAACCTCTTCTGTCATACCCACACCATTATCGACGATCCGAACCGTTACTTGGTTGGAGTTGAGGCTAGTACAAATAGTAATTGTGTTTGGATTTGTTTCTAATTCGGTATAGGATTTACCTTGATTAGATTCTTCCAAGGCATCGATCGCATTTGCCAGAAGATTCATAAACACTTGATTAATTTGTCCCACATAACATTCTACCAAAGGCAATTCCCCATATTCTTTGACAACTTGGATGGCTGGACGAAGATGGTTCGCTTTGAGGCGATGGGAAAGAATAATCAATGTTGTGTCTATCCCTTCATGTATATCTATTTTGCCCTTACCTTTATTCTCAATCCGTGAATAATTACGCAGGGAATTCATAATATCAGAAATGCGATCGATACCCAGTTTCATAGACTCAATCATATTCGGCGTATCTTTTAGCAAAATTTCCAGATCTATTTCTTCACTATGACTGAAGATTTCTGTATTAGGCTTGGGAAAATATTGCTGATAAAGAGATAAATGCTTGACTATTTCTCTGAAATATTGATTGAGATGAAATAGGTTTCCAGAAATGAAGCTGATGGGATTATTTACTTCATGGGCGATACCAGCCACCAGTTGTCCTAGTTGGGAGATTTTTTCAGTGTGTACCAGTTGCAGTTGAGTAGATTGCAGTTGTTGTACAAGTTCATTTAACTGCTGAGATTTTTCTTGTTCATCTATAAAAGATTTAATATTTTCAAGATATAGCTGTTGAATTTTTTCTGTTGTTCGCATTCTTTCTATTTCCATTGATGCTCTTGCAGCGAATATTTTGAGAATGTCTTCATAGAGTTCTGGCTCGATCATCGGTTCATTGTCGATCAGGCAAATAGTGCCTATATATTTACCTGTGGCATCTTGCAAGGCTGCTCCCAGATAACTCTCAGCCTTCAGTTCTACTAGACTTCGATCGTCGGGAAATAGGCTTTGTAGCTGACAAGGGCAGTGATATATAGTTTTATCTGAATGCAAAAGAATACCACAAGGCGTTGGTTTTGGGTCAAAAGTTATATTTTGTTGCAACTCATTATTCGTCCAAATCGCGAGGGTGTGGAGTCGATCGCCGATTAATTCTGAGATAAAAACATGAGGAACATTAAGTGTAAGAGCTAAGTTAGTTGCTAGAGATGCAAAAAAATCTTCTCCTGTGAGAGTAGCCGTATTGAGCGCTAAACTTTTTAAGGCGGTGGCGATAAATTCGGTTCTCTGGATATATTTTGGTACACTGACCAAGGATGTTGCATCTAAACCGTCAATATTTTGGGGAAAGTTCATGATCTTTGATATGTTTAAAAATTTGCATTCATCATCCATTCATGACAAGTGAAGCCGTGGGTTGCATTTGTCAATCAGCAAATTATGCTCAAAATTTACTCGAATTTTGTGTGGAAAACTGAGATTTGGGATCGTGCGATCGTGCGGAGCATCAGAATTTATGCCCACTCACCTCCAAATCGCGATTTTTTCACTCTTCAAAAAGTAGTTTTTTCAGTAATATTACTGATTGACAAATGTAACTTGCGTCTTAAGTTATCACAAATACTCATACCCCTTCTGAATCAAGGAACTAATTCAGAGGAGTATGAGGATTATAGCGGTTCTCAAAAAAGTGAGGTTATGCCCTATGCCCGGTTTGGCCTATGCCCGGTTTGGCCGTCAAGTACCTCATCTTTCGCTTGAAAGGCTATATATCCTTTATTGTATTTGTGTTTGGTGCAACTTGATTACTTGGGAACGATCGATGCTACGGCCGATCGCAAATTGCCTTGAAACTCGCCCAAAATGCGATCGCACTCTTCCTTCTCCAAACCTGTCCAGTGCATCATCAAAGCCAGCTTTACAGATTTGCCACTTTTTTCCAGCAAAAAACCCGCTTCATCCCGGTGCAAATCAGTCAAATCCTGCAACATCCGCACCGCCCGATCGCGCAATTTCTTATTAGTCACCGCCACATCAACCATCCGATTGCCGTAAACCTTCCCCAGCTTCACCATCACGCCAGTCGAAAGAATATTCAAAGCCATTTTTGTCACTGTACCAGCTTTCAAGCGCGTCGAACCCGCCACAACCTCCGGGCCAACCAACAACCGAATATCCACATCAGCCTCAAAATTCACCTGTTCGACGGGTACGCAGGCGATAAATACAGTTTTCGCCCCCCGCTGGCGCGCAGCCTGTAAAGCACCGGCTACAAACGGTGTAGTGCCCCCAGCCGTAATCCCGACAACCACATCTAGATTGTTAATGTGACGGTGGGCGATCGACTCAGCCCCATCCTCAGCCCGATCTTCCAAATCCTCCGAACTCCGCACCAAAGCCCCCGCACCCCCGGCTATTATGCCCTGTACGAGTTCTGGCGGCGTGCAGAAGGTGGGGGGACATTCGGCTGCATCGAGCACCCCCAAACGCCCGGAAGTACCCGCACCGACGTAAAACAGGCGACCTCCTTGACGTAGAGATTCGGCACTGATGTCGATCGCCCGGGCTAACTGTTCGCGGGCTCGGGCGATCGCGCTTAAGGTTTGGGCGTCTTCGCGGTTGAACAAGTCCACTAACTCGATCGAACTGAGCTGGTCTAAATTCTCGCTGTTGGCATTCACCTGTTCCGTCAGCAGATGCCCTCGTTCTTCCAAATTCTTCATATTTTGTCAGTTATTAATGGTTATTGGGGATGGGGCATTGGGCATGGGGCATTGGTCATGGGGCATTGGTCATTGGTCATTGGTCATTTTAGCCGCTCGCGAAGCCGAAGGCTGGTCATTGGTCATTGATTTAGAGGAAAACCGCAGATAAACGTAGATCAACTTAGATAGTTTTCAAATCTTGAGGCGAATGAATGCAATTCATGTCAAGTTGAATAAGGACAACTGCCAAATGCCTTCTGACAACTGCCAACTGCCAACTGCCCACTGCCAAATGACTCTCACAAAAGTCCTTCGAGTCGGCGGCGAATAGAATCCAGTTCGTTTTGGGAAACCTCAGAATCCGGCTCCGGCGAAAGCTCCGGCTCCGACTGCCCCTGGGCTTGCCACTGAGTCTGTGTTACATTGTTTTCTGGCGGAATCTCCAGCGCGCCCGCCGGCACAAGTTCCCAATCATAATCAACACTGTCGCAGAACTCCTTAATTTCCTCATCGTCGATCGCCTCGACAGCGGGTTCGGGAAAATCCTGAGCTTCCAACATCACGCCAAAGCGGGTGGCGTCGTCTTCTGACTCAAACATCAGAACTTTATTGCGATCGCCGAGTTGAATGGTATGAATTCCCTCATTCTCGGTGCGGGCATTGAAGAGTAAGACGAACACTCGCATAAGTTTTAAAGACCTTCTTAACCACCGTTTTTTTATCTTAGAAGCGATCGGGCGATTTTAGATTTTAGATTTGAGATTGACTGTGGGTTGTAGGATGTGTGGCGATTTTAGATTAAGTTTGGTAAAGGTTTCTGGAGTCTGCCCCGGCGTGGGGGGAGTGAATCTGGAAGTTCGATCGCCCGATCGGCACTTCGGGCCTCAGTTATCAGTCTACCAAAGGCAGAAGCCACAATCTAGCGAATCAAAAAAGTTACATAGCAACCACGAAAACGGTTAGGACGTTCTCGCTCGCGAGCACAACTATGAGCTTTGATGGATGCTTCTGATGCCGAACATCCGTTACATCCCGTACACTGCGACGGGAGCCGAACTTCCTTCTCCTGTCTCAAATCGGCTGATTTCCTCAATTCCTGAATTCTCACAAGCTCTGAGAAACACGCATGACTAACTCGGACGATGACAAAAAACAACTCGCACCCCTTCCAGGGCGCCGCTGGTGGCGTCTGCTGCTGCTTAGCGGTACAGGAGTGGGGATTCTCGGCCTGGTTGGGGCGGTGGCCGCAGGGGAGTGGGTGCGGGAAAAGTTAGCTCCTTTGGTGCAATCTGAGGTCAGTCAGACACTGAAGCGGCCCGTGCAAATCGGACGTTTGGAGCGATTTTCTCCGACAAGTTTGCGGTTTGGTCGATCGGCTTTACCTGCAACTGCGATCGATCCAGATTACGCTTCCACAGAAGCAGTTGAAGTGCGATTTTCCATCTCGCAACTGCTGTTTAACCGCACTCTCAAATTAGATATTACCTTAGTTAAACCCAGCGCTTATATCGAACAGGATGCTGAAAGCCGCTGGGTTAATATTCCCACCTCCGAGCCAAAACCTGCGGGTTTATTTAAAACTGAAATTGAAGCAATTCGTGTTGAAAATGCCGGCGCAGTTTTGCTGCCTAGTCCCGCAGTCGGACAAAAAACTTCGGCTCCGATTTCCGTAACTCTCAAAAATGGTAGCGCTTTATTTCGCGAGCAAAATCAGCGCGTTCTCTACGAACTCAACGGTCAGTTTACTAATAATGACAATTTTGCAGTCAAGGCTGATTCTCTGTTGCCTGCGGCTCAAACTAACGTGCTGTTGCAAGCTCAAAACTTGCCTTTGTCCGACCTGGCTCGCTTGCTGAAACTTTCCGGCATTTCTCTACAAAAAGGTCTGGCAAATAGCAATTTAACCGTGCAAGTGCGAGACAATAAATTATCGGGGATTACTGGAACAGCAAGTTTTGCAGGAGTGCAAGCAAATATCAATCCGCTGAAACAGATTATCCAAAATGGTAGCGGTCAATTGCGGTTTCAGGGAACTAATTTGATAGTCGATAGTTTGACTGGTAATTACGGTTTAATTCCAGTTAAAATAGCAGGAACCGTTGCAACTGGAGCTAATTTTAATACCGAACAAGCTAGCTTCAATCTGATAACTAACGTGCAACCGGTAGCCGTAGCAAGTGTTGTCAGTGCGGTGGAGACAGAGTTAGGGCAGAAAGTGGTATTGCCGATCGCAGTGGCCGGAGAAGTGAAGGCGGATGCTAAGCTGACTGGAACCGTTGCAAATCCAGTGTTGACAGGTGCGATCGCCTCGACAAAACCCGCTACGGTCGATCGCCTGCAATTAAACAATATTAGCACGAATTTTCAAGTAGAACGGGGAAGAATCGCTCAAACCCCAACCCCGAATTCTCCACCGTCAAATGGGCAGTTTTCCTCTTTAGCTTTGACTTTGAGCGATATGTTGGTAGTGCCGGCGGCGGGCGGTAAAATTGGCGGGAAAGGTGAAGTATATCTAACGTTGGGAAGTGACAATTCGCGATCTGGTTTGGTGTTTGACTTGCAAGCGGAAAATGTACCCGGAGATGCGATCGCCCAAATTTACGCTGTCCCGATTCCTGCTGCTGTTAAAATTGGTAGTGTTTCTGCCAAAGCTCAAATTTTCGGCTTGTTAGACAACATCCAAGCCCGAGCTCAATGGCAAGCACCGCAAGGCACTTTCCCCGCATCTGGCGAAATTCGAGCCGGACGCAATTCGGCTGATTTGCAAAATACAGTTGTGAAAATTGGCGATGCTACGGTGAATGTGGATGCGGCGATCCAAGACCGTCGGTGGGAAGCTATAATCAAGGGCGATCGCGTGGCCGTGAAAAGTTTGCAGCCACTGATTCCGGGACTTAATTTACCTCCTGAATTAGCAGGTTTGTTCACCGGAACCGCCGAAGCTGGGGGAACTCTGGACGATTTTAGTTTAAATGCGATCGCTGCTAGCGGCAAAGGAACGCTGAATCTTGCTGATAGTATAGTTGATGTGAATGGCAAACTGGAATCAGGACGCTGGCAAGCTTCTGGCAAGACAGAAAAAGTTGCTCTCAATCGCTTAATTGATATTGGCTTGCCGTTCTTAGCCACATCTAATTCTAACACATCACCCAGCGCAAATCTCGAAAATCTCAAATCCAAAATCCAAAATCTCAAATCGTTGGGTGGACAGCTAGCAGGTGAATTTCAAGCTGGGGGAAATGTTGACAATTTGACCGCTAGCGGAATCAATCTTAGCGCCAACGGCAAACTCAATTTTGCCGACAGCAATGTCAATCTCAAAGGAGAATTGACAGCGGGAAACTGGCAAGCAACCGCAGAAACCGATCGCACTTCCGTCAGCCGCTTAGTAGATTTAGGATTGCCACTGTTAGATGTGGCTTCAGCTTTCAATCCCGAAAATCAACAATCTGCCACTCTCCGATCCAAAATCCAAAATCTCAAATCGATTGACGGACAAATATCGAGTCAAGTTACAGCATCGGGAAGTCTTGACAATTTGACCGCTAGCAGCATCAATGCCAGCGGCAGCGGCCAACTCAATCTTGCCGACAGCAATGTCAATTTTAAAGCAGAATTGGCAGCGGGAAATTGGCAAGCAACCGCAGAAACCGATCGCACTTCCGTCAGCCGCCTGGTAGATTTAGGATTGCCACTGTTAGATGTAGCTTCAGCTTTCAATCCCGAAAATCAACCAGATAGCAATCTAAGATCTAAAATCCCAAATCTCAAATCGATTGACGGACAAATATCGAGTCAAGTTACAGCATCGGGAAGTCTTGACAATTTGACCGCTAGCAGCATCAATGCCAACGGTAGCGGCCAACTCAATCTGGGCGGCAGCAATGTCAATTTTAAAGCAGAATTGGCAGCGGGAAATTGGCAAGCAACCGCAGAAACCGATCGCACTTCCGTCAGCCGCCTAGTAGATTTAGGATTGCCACTGTTAGATGTAGCTTCAGCTTTCAATCCCGAAAATCAACAAGATAGCAATCTAAGATCTAAAATCCCAAATCTCAAATCGATTGACGGACAAATATCGAGTCAAGTTACAGCATCGGGAAGTCTTGACAATTTGACCGCTAGCAGCATCAATGCCAACGGTAGCGGCCAACTCAATCTGGGCGGCAGCAATGTCAATTTTAAAGGAGAATTGGCAGCGGGAAACTGGCAAGCAACCGCAGAAACCGATCGCACTTCCATCAGCAGTCTGGTAAATTTAGGATTGCCACTGTTAGATGCGGCTTCCGCATTCAATCCCGAAAAACAAGAACAATATACCAATCTCAAATCCAAAATCCAAAATCTAAAATCGCTTGATGGAGAGATATCGAATCAAATTCAAGCGGCGGGAAGTCTTGACAAATCAGCCGATCTAGCTGTCAACAGCAGCGGCAAACTGAATATTGCCGACGGTACAGTTGATTTTAAGGGAAAATTAGATGCTCGACAATGGCAAGCTGTCGCGGATCTCGATCGAGTTATTCTCAGCCGCCTAGAACAAACAGTTCGCAATCTCCAACTGTTTACTCTCACGGCGACTTTGCCTAAAGGATTTGACGGCAGAGTTAACGGCCAATACCAAGCAGCGGGAAGTTTGGATAATTTGACAGCTAAAGGAATTCGTGCTAGCGGGGAAGGACGGATTTTGGTCGATCGACTCGGGGCGATCGATACTACGGCAAAATTGGAAAACGGCAACTTGGAAGCATTGCTGGAAACCAACGGAGTTACAGTCAGCAACTTAGAACAAACCCTCAAACAAACAGGTTTGCTGACAACCAATTTACCGCCAGAAATTGCCGGAACCCTCGACGGGAAACTCCGAATTGTGGGAAATACAGATAATTTAACCGCCAACGGCATCACCGCCAACGGCGACGGACAAATTCGACTCGCCAACGGCGGCGGAATTGTCAACGCCACAGGTAGCGCGCAATCCGGGAATTGGCGCGCGTCAATAGAAGGCGACCAAATTGCCCTAAGTCGCTTCCAGAAAGCCTTTGAAGCCCAGCGCCAAAGCTTGCAAGCCAGCGGTTTAGTCTCCCAAGCCCAAAATCTCCCCTTACTGCGAGGACTATTTAACGGGAATGTCAATTTATCCGGCCCGATTGCGGCGGGCACGGGGGAACCGCCCCTACAAACTGTTCGCGCTGGCGGCAGTTTCCGCATCTCGGAATTGCCGTTTTTGCAACAACCTTTTGATGCAATATTTAACTGGGATGGCAAACGGATAGAAGTAGAACAAGCTGCAACTCCTGGTTTGACAGCCAGCGGATTTGTCGGCGTTGAGTTAGCGGGTAAAGGATTACCGTCAATTTCCAATCTAGATTTGGATGTAAAACTCTCCAACTTTAACCTGGAAGCCTTACCAGCAGAACAGTTGGCATTTTTGAGACCCATGGGTCTCAAAAATGCTTCAGAGAAAAATCAGCCTATCCGTGGCAATGTCGATTTTACTGGCCGCCTCACCGGCACCCTTGCCGCCCCCAGTTTAGTTGGCGACGTGGAAGTGCGGAATTTAGCAGTAAATGAAGTCGCTTTTGACTCGGTACTGGCGGGAAAAGTGACTGCGAGTTCCGATCAAAGTGTAGATTTGCGTTTGGCCGGCGCCCAAGACAAAATCGAAGTCGCTTTAAATCAGTCGTTTTTGCCGACATCATTCTTAGTAAAACGCGGGGAATCGGTAGCCCGCGGTCAAGCTGAGGGCGAAACTTTGCGAGTCAATTTAAGCGATTTCCCCCTGGCTGCGTTGAATCTCTCACCGGGACAAGAGGCAGGTTTGGGGCCGATAACCGGTACTGTTTCGGGACAAGTCAACGTGCCCGGTTGGAAGATGCCGTTAAATCCAGCGACTTTGCAAGCAACTGGACAAATTGCGATCGCCCAACCGGCGATCGGCTACATTAAAGGTGACAGTTTCCAAGCCGAATTCAGCTATGCTAACGGCAGCGCCAGTCTCACAAACGGCATCTTCCGCCAAGGTACCGGTCAATACTTAATTTCCGGCAACGTCAAAGCAGGCACAAACCCCGAATTTGCCGGGAAAGTTAACATCCAACAGGGGAATTTGCAGCAAGTTTTAGCCGCTTTGCAGTATTTCAATTTAGGAGATTTGGCGAGAGGCTTGAAACCTCCGGTTTACGGTAACAGCGGTGACGTGCAAACTGTCGCAGTCGGAGAACCGGAAGCGCCGCTAATCGAACAGTTGCGCCGCTTGGCAGAAATCGAAGTAATTTTGCAGCAGCAGCAAGCTGTAAAATCAGCGGAAAAATTGCCTGCGCTATCTCAATTGCAGGGAACTTTTGGCGGGGAAATTGCAGTCGCAGGTTCTCTCCGAACGGGCGTGCAAGCTCAATTTAACGTCAAAGGCGATAATTGGCAGTGGGGAAAGTATGTCGCCGAACAGTTCAACGTTGAAGGCAGTTTTCAGGATGGGATTTTAACTATTTTACCTCTGGAAATTCGATCGGGCAAAAGTGCGATCGGATTTTCGGGACAACTCGGGCAAAAAGCTCAATCCGGGCAGTTGCGGGTAGAAAATGTACCCGTGGAAGAGTTAGCAAAACTGGTGGAATTGCCCTTTGTGGACGTGACCGGCAACTTAAATTTGCGGGCGAACTTAGCCGGAAGTTTAGAAAACCCACAAGCCACCGGCGAATTAAGTTTGCTGGACGGTACGCTAAACGGAGAACCGATTAAAAAAGCCGACGGCAGTTTTAGTTACAGCAACGCCCGCCTGAATTTTGGCGGCAGTGCTTTGGTAACTCAAACCGAACCGATTGAAGTGCAGGGAAGTTTGCCTTTTGAGTTGCCGTTTGCTGCTGTAAAACCTGACAGCAATCAAATTGATTTGAGGGCGAATTTGAAGAATGAAGGTTTGGCAATTATTAATGTATTGACTCCAAAAGTTGCTTGGGTCAGTGGCACGGGACAGGTGCAAATTCGCGTGGGAGGGACGCTGCAACAGCCTGTAGCGCAAGGAATTGCGAATTTGGAAAATGCAACCGTCCGGGCGAGAGCTTTCCCAGAACCGCTGACAGGGCTGACTGGGACGGTGCGCTTTGAGGGCGATCGTATTCGGGTAGAGGGTATTCGCGGACAGTTGAGTAAGGGAGAAGTTATGGCCCAGGGCGTGATTCCGCTGTCTGTGCCCTTTGCTCCGGGCGATGCTGATGGGGCGAATCCTTTGGCTGTGAATCTGGATAAGTTAGCACTCAATCTCAGAGGATTGTACCGCGGCGGCGCAGTCGGTCAAGTCCAGGCAACGGGAACAGCTTTGCGGCCGCAGTTGAGCGGTAAAATTGAACTGTACGACGGCGAAGTATTTCTCCCCAGCGCTGGCGGCGTTACAACTCGGTTAGCTTCTTCTGCTTCCGATTCCCCTGCTTCCCCTTCCGATTCCACATCTTCCGATTCCACATCTTCCTCTTCCCCTTCCCCTTCCTTTGAAGTTGGATTAAACGATTTGGGGCTGAAGTTGGGCCGGGGTGTGCGGGTAACGAGTGCGCCGATATTAGATTTTAAGGCGACAGGGGCTTTGACGGTGAATGGAACTTTAGACGATATTCGTCCTGCGGGTAGGATTCGGTTGACTTCGGGCTCGGTGAATTTGTTTACAACGCAGTTTAAGCTGGATAAGGGATATCCACAAACAGCTACCTTTGTACCAACACAAGGACTCGATCCGACATTGGATGTGAGATTAGCAACTTCGGTACAGGAAGTATCGCGGTTCCGCACTCCAGGAACATCTGTCGCCTCTGAAATAGCCGACGAACCGACAAGTTTCGGTAGTGTGCGGAGTGTCCGAATTCAAGCGCTAGTCAAGGGTAAAGCCTCTGGGTTGGCGGAGAATCTGGAGTTGAGGAGCTCTCCAGGGCGATCGCAAACAGAGATTGTAGCGCTATTAGGTGGCAGTTTCGTGCAAACATTAGGACAGGGAGACAGTACACTGGCGATCGCCAATTTAGCCGGTGCAGGATTATTCAGCAACCTGCAATCCGTGATTACCAACGCCACCGGATTGAGCGAATTCCGCTTATTTCCCACACGAATTAGAGGTAACGAAGGACAAACAGCTACTTCTAGTTCAGGGGCCGCAGCCGGTGCAGGTTCCCTCGGTATAGGCTTAGAAGTCGGGGCCGATATCACGCGCAATCTTTCAGCATCAATCATCCGAGTTTTGTCAGCAAATCAGCCAACAGAATTTAACGTGCGGTATCGTTTAAACGACAAAATATTGCTCAGAGGTTCAACCAATTTCCAAGGAGACAATCGCGTCACCGCCGAATACGAATTGAGGTTTTAGTCATTACGAATAATTGTCATATCCCCAGAAACCCGGTTTCTTCCCAAATATTTTGCCACCCAACCCAAATCTTGTAAGAAACCGGGTTTCTTGGCCTTTGCATACTCAGACCAATTACCAATTTCCCAAATAATTTGCTATAATAGTAACAGCAGCAAATTAGTCCTGCAAACCCCACACAAAGTTAGAGGAGTTAAGTCAAATGGCAAACAAACTCCAAGTGAAGACACAGGCGATCGGCTACAGCGACTTATACTGGAACCGATTTAGTCCGAGAGTAGCGACTATCAGCAGCATCCGTAACGCCAACCACTGGGACGGCGGATTTATCACCTACATTGCATATCCCACAAAAGTAGAAGCAACAGCAGCAATGAAACATTTACTGCTGCATCAAAAAGCTGCCGATGTCGATATGCGAAAAGCCAAGCGAATGAAAGCAAAAGGCATTCGGTGGGAGCTAAAAATTCGGGGTTTAGCTTTTAATGAAGTGTTGAAACTGGCAACAATGGATATAACTGGAAAGCTAGTTATGTCACCTGTAACAACTACTCAAGCCACAGGCTGATAACGCATCTATATAATAGGTTGGGTTTCGCAGAAACAGTCGCCGGACACGGCTCCGTGCCGTGTCCCTACAGATATCGCGTACAATCTATATTGCATAACGTCTAATTCTGCGTTACCGATTTGCGGTTGCGCCTGTCAGCAAAAAAGGCAGCTACAAAGCTTAATTATCTGCGGGAACTTCTCTCTGTACCAGCAGCCAACCTAAGAGTGCTAAAATAAGACCGATCGCCAAAAATCCCAAATCCCAAGCTAACTCGTTAATACCTGGTTTGACGTGGTGGATTCCCAAAATTTGATGGTCAACAATCCCTTCTACAAAGTCAAACAATCCAGCACCAATTAATATTGAACCGCAAAAAGTTGGAGTTGACAAAGGAACATCTTGCTGCTTCACCGCCCGCCACAAACAGAAGATTCCCGCCACTGTTACCAACCAATCCGCAGCGTGAAATAATCCATCTCCGAGGGTATTCAATTCTAAACCGGCCACAGTAGCATCGGTTTTGACGCTGCTAAACATATGGTGCCACTGAAGGAGTTGGTGCAGCACAATGCCGTCAAAAAACCCGGATTGACCGATACCGAGGAGAATGCCTGCGATAATTAGAGGTCGGCGGTTGTTAGCTGCGGTGGTTGGTGGGTTTGTGCGATCGCTCAATGGGAAACCTCAGATGCTTGAACTGCTGAACCTCAGTCGGTGAAGGGATTTGCCAGTACATTTTTTAGTTTTGCTGGGACTGAGTGGCGATCGCATCATCCGCGAGAGAGATTTGTGAGGGCGATCGGAGCTACAATTAAATCGGTTGAGAACTTGAGATAATTTTCCTAAATTAATTCGGATAATTTATTAAGCCTGTAGGGGCGGGTTCACCCAGATTTATCGGACAAAACCAAAAATATTGTAAACCCGCCCCCACCCCACCCGATAACCAATGAATTTCCCCATTCATATGAGTAATTAATTGGGCCGGGGCGGGTTTATTGAGATTGTTATTGATAGACAGAAATGTTGGTGAACCCGCCCCTACAGAACCATTGTCTATGCAAATACTGCTGCTACGGCTTTCGGCAATTCTATCGGCACGAAATACGCGACTGGATACAAATAATCTTCGCCGGATTCATCAATAACTCGGATAAATAGACTTTTCGCATTTCCAAGGATGCTTGATAATCTTGATTGTTAATGCAGACTACAAAGTTGGTTTCTAAGTTAAACTTCATATTCCGACAAATTACTAAGGGTAGGGTGCGTCAGGAAAGATAATTCTCAATCATCGCCGAAAATCTCATTCTGACGCACCATTTATTCCGGGCGTGCGTCAGTTGTAAGATTATCAGTTTGTAGCGACAATCTCCCTAGCTGACGCACCCTACTTCTGTATTGAGGTATAATTTAATTTTAACACAACACCAATCTTCGTCCCATGAAAACCATAGACAAAAGTCAATTAACCGCTCAATTACTAGAATTATTGCAACTTGTCGAGCTAGAAGGCGAAGAAATTGTAGTGATGGATGGAACTAAGCCCGTTGTGAGAATTTCCCAGTATGAAAAGACTCTTTCAACTGAAGAATTATTTAAGGATATGCGGGGGAAAGTAAAATATTTTGAAGATTTAACTGCGCCAACAACTGAAGAATGGCAGGAAGTATAACACTTGTCCTTGATACCTGCGCTCTCATCTGGTGGAGTTTAGATCCAGACAAACTTTCTCAACCGGCAAAAGCAGCTTGTCACCAGATGGAACAAGAAAAAAATGGTTTGGTTCCATCAACTGCAATCTGGGAAATAGCTATCAAAAACAAAAATCATAAGTTAGATTTAGGAGTAAGTATTGATGACTATATCGCTACTTTGAAAAAGTCTAATGTTATTCGGATCGTCCCAATTGATGAGGACATTTGGCTAGAAAGTGTCAAGTTAGAATGGGAACACCGAGATCCAGCCGATAGAGTGGTTGTAGGAGTTGCTAAAAGGAATCAAGCTGCTATTATTACAGCAGATCGAAAAATAGCTAGTTTCTATTCTTTAGTAATTTGGTAAATCGAATATGCCAGGTATCGGAAACGTAGAAGTGGCGCGGTTTCGTGGTTCAAGCCTTTGTTAGGGCTTGCTGAAAAAGTGTACAGAGTGGAAAAACGAGGCTACACAGATTGAAAAATAGTAGGTTTATTGCTAAATTCCCAAATTTACCCAGAGACTTCCCTGTGAAAGTGCAAGGGTTTTGAACTTCGCTTGTCCTATAACTTGCACTTGGAGGAGCCAAAAAAGATTGAAACCCTTATCTAGTCTGCCTTCTGCTTTTATTCAGCAAGCCCTTGTTATAAATCTTCACGAAACTCTGAAACGCTTAGATGTTAAACTTTACAAGTCTTGACGTGAGAGAAGAGACCCCGCATCCAATAGCCCCAAACCACCAGCCCAAATCTCTACCACCACCACCCTCGGTAGGTATCCTTCTGGTTGTTTTTTGTTGAATTTTAGAGCACTATAACACAACCATTTTTTATTCACGCACCACCCCACGCAATCGCAAAAAGCATCCAATATTGGAGCGTCATATTCCCTCGTTCCCCCCAGACCCTGATAGATGCGCTTCTGCACCGAAAAGCCGAAGTGTCCCTTACTGTGTTGTACCCAAAGTTGGTCAATGATGCGTAAATCTTCACAGGGAAATAGATCGATATCTTCAACTCTCAGTCGCCTGTCTTCGCTTGTTCTCCTCGCCACCTCCTGCATCTTACTTGCCGTTTCCAGATCGGCTTCTTTCCACTTTCGGCTAGCCAACAGCCGATCGAGTTTACGATAATCGACTCCTTTTTCTGAAATCAATTGTACAGGTTGTGCCGGTGGCTGCGGCCTAGGAATCTTTGACTGAACAGCCCTTCCTGCATTACCAAAGGAGGGTTGCGGAAGCATTGCCAACCATTGTTGAACCGACTGAGGGCGCTTTGTCGCATCCATTTCCATCCCTTTCATAATTGCCCGATGCACCGCATCACTAATATTAGGATTAATCTGAAACGGTGGCTTTAAAGGATGATTTAAAGCCCTCAAGAATGCAGCAGTTGGTGGTATTTTGGTTAGCAAATAGTATAGTGTTGCCGCCAGAGCATAAACATCTGTATACTCAGCAAATCTGCCAATTTCGCCGTACTGTTCGGGAGGTGCAAAACCGTGTGTTAGCCCTAAAGTCATTTGCTGAGTGCGATCTGGAATAAAACCCCGTGCCAAACCAAAGTCAATCAAAACTGCATTTTGATTGTCGCGTACCATAATGTTTTGTGGCTTGATATCCCGATGCAGCAAACCTTTTTCGTGAACAACTATTACGGCTTCTGCCACTTTGCGGATGTAGTTTAAAGCTTCGGTTTCCGACAGGATACCGCGCTTTTCCACCCATTTCCACAAATCTTCTCCTGCCACATATTCCATTGCAATACAAGGCAAATTACCATAATCGAAATAGTTGTCTATTTGCACGATATTGGGATGCCTGCACACAGATAGCTTTACCGCCTCATCCCGGAATCTGTCCCGATACCAGGAAAAATTTGGATCGCTCAATAATTCATCTTTCAGCGTTTTGATGACAATCCGCTGCCCGTTTTGCGCCTTCTGCGCTAGGTACGTGACCCCAAAGCCACCCTCACCTAACTTGCCTTCAATGATATATCGATCGCCATTTAACTTCTGTCCCGGTGTCCAAACCATTCCCCTCACCGCCAACCCATATCAATGTTGCTCTCGGCCTAGCCTGTATTTTAACTGTATTTTGTAGGTTGGGTTTAGTTCCACGGGCCCAACTTCAGTTCGCCTTCCCGGTGATGGTTGGCTTTTAGTTCAAGAAACCTGTTTGCCCAAACAGACCCTTTCTATGGCAACCTAAAAAACAGCAGACACAATTTTATAGACCTTCGTAACAAAACTCTACCAATCAACTATGCAAACTCTGCCCAATCCAACTAAAACCGCATCTAGCCAACCAATTTTCGACACCACCATCAAACGCCGCAAAACCCGTCCCGTCAAAGTCGGCAGCATTACGATCGGCGGAGGCAACCCGATCGTCGTACAATCGATGATTAACGAAGACACCCTCGACATCGACGGATCGGTGGCAGGAATTCGGCGCTTGCACGAGATTGGCTGCGAAATCGTCCGCGTTACCGTGCCCAGCATGGCCCATGCCAAAGCTTTAGCCGAAATTAAGCAAAAATTGCACGAAACCTACCAACCCGTGCCCCTCGTTGCGGATGTCCACCACAACGGGATGAAAATTGCGCTGGAAGTCGCCAAACACGTAGACAAAGTGAGAATCAATCCCGGACTTTACGTGTTCGAGAAGCCGAAAGCCGACAGAAGCGAATACACTGACGCGGAATTCGCGGAAATTGGCGAAAAAATCCGCGAAACCCTGGAACCTCTGGTGATTTCCCTGCGCGATCAAGGTAAAGCTTTGCGAATCGGCGTTAATCACGGTTCCCTCGCGGAACGGATGCTGTTTACCTACGGCGATACCCCCGAAGGTATGGTGGAATCAGCGCTGGAATTTATCAGAATTTGTGAGTCCCTAGACTTCCGCAATATCGTGATTTCCCTGAAAGCTTCCCGCGCGCCGGTGATGGTGGCTGCTTACCGCTTGATGGCGCACCGGATGGACGAATTGGGGATGGATTACCCGCTGCATTTGGGCGTTACGGAAGCTGGCGACGGCGAATACGGGCGCATCAAATCCACGGCTGGTATCGCCCCGCTGTTGGCTGACGGTATCGGCGATACTATCCGCGTCTCGCTGACTGAGGCGCCGGAAAAGGAGATTCCTGTCTGCTACAGCATTCTGCAAGCTTTGGGATTGCGGAAAACGATGGTTGAGTATGTGGCTTGTCCTTCCTGCGGCCGCACTTTGTTTAATTTGGAGGAAGTGTTACATCAAGTGAGAGAGGCGACGAAGCATCTCACGGGTTTGGATATTGCAGTGATGGGCTGTATTGTCAACGGGCCTGGGGAAATGGCTGATGCTGATTACGGCTATGTTGGGAAGCAACCGGGTTTTATTTCTCTGTACCGCGGCCGGGATGAGATTAAGAAGGTTCCTGAGTCTCAAGGTGTGGAAGAATTGATTAGTTTGATTAAGTCGGACGATCGCTGGTTTGAACCTTAATTGCTCTCGTTAGCGCAGCCCTCGGAGAGGATCGCTCCTAATGCCTGTTGTTAAACCCGGAGATCCCCCCTAACCCCCCTTAGTAAGGGGGGGACAAGAGCGCTCAAAGTCCTTGTTAAGGGGGGACAATAACGCTCAAAGTCCCCCGACTATCCGGGGGATGCGAGGGGGATCGAGACTTTGATACAAACGAGAGAGATAGAGGGTTTCAGTCTGAAGTTGACACCGCAGAACCCGGCAAAGTTGAATAAATATGTATCCAAAATCCGACCAAGCCTTGCCTGTGTTAGATTGGGCGTGATTATTCTGAACTATTTTCCTCCCGCGCGTCAGACAAATGGTTATAACAAAACGAGGGCTCGTTCTAAGTGCAGCGGCGGTGTTACTCACTGCTGCAACTCTTGCCAACACTGGTTGCAGTTCTAAATCTCTGGCTTCTTTTAGGGGAAGTCCTAAAGAATTGGTTGATGAAGTTTGGCAAATTATTGACAAAAGTTATGTTGATGGCACTTTTAACCAGGTTGACTGGAAAGCGGTGCGGAATGATTATTTGAACCGGACTTATACTAGCGATGAGGAAGCTTATAAAGCAATTCGCGAAATGCTGAAGAAGCTGGACGATCCTTACACGCGGTTTATGAACCCGGAAGAGTTCAAAAATATGCAGGTTGAAACTTCTGGTGAACTCACAGGAGTTGGGATTCAGTTGACTCAAGATGAGAAAACTAAGAAGTTGGTGGTGATTTCTCCAATTGAGGATACTCCTGCTTTTACTGCTGGTATTCTAGCAAAAGATATCATTAGTAAGATTGACGGCAAAACTACCGAAGGTATGGATACGAATCAAGCGGTAAGTTTGATTCGCGGCCAGGCTAATACTGAGGTGACGCTGACTATTTTGCGGGGCAATAAGGAAATAGATTTTAAGCTGAAACGCGCTAAAATTGAAATTCATCCCGTGCGGCAGTCGGTGCAGAAAAGCCCGATCGGCGAAATTGGCTATATTCGCTTAAATCAGTTTAGCGCGAACGCTGCATCGGAAATGCGATCGGCAATTAAGGATTTGGAACAGAAAAAGGTGACGGGCTATATTCTAGACTTGCGTTCCAATCCGGGCGGCTTGCTCTACGGCAGTATTGAAATTGCTCGGATGTGGCTCAAAGAAGGTACGATCGTCTCTACGGTCGATCGCGTCGGTGAAGCCGATCGACAAACCGCAAACAAGGGAGAGATTACCGACAAACCTTTAGTTGTCCTCGTAGACGGCGGTTCAGCAAGTGCTAGCGAGATTCTATCCGGCGCTTTGCAAGACAACAAGCGCGCGGTTTTGGTGGGAACAAAGACGTTTGGTAAGGGTTTGGTTCAGTCGGTACGCGGCGTCGGAAATGGCGCCGGTTTGGCGGTGACAATTGCCAAGTATTTTACTCCCAACGGTACTGATATCAATCACATGGGAATTAAACCGGATTTTCTGGTTGAACTCACTGATGCTCAAAAACAGGAGTTGCGGCGCGATCGCGATAAAATTGCTACGGCAGCAGATCCGCAGTACGCGAAAGCTTTGGAAATTTTGACTAATAAAATTACTGGTAAAACAGGAGATAGTAAGGCCCAGGCGAAACCGCAGGCGACGCCTTCTAAGCCCGCTGCGGCGCAGGCTAAACCGAGTGCGGCACCTGCTAAATCTAAGTAGTAAGTTTGATAGTTTGGACTTTAGTTTTTTTCAAGTCTTGAAGGACTAAAGTCCGAACGATCGAACCTGAAGACGGACTGAAGTCCGAACGATCGAACCTGAAGACGGACTGAAGTCCGAACGATCGAACCTGAAGACGGACTGAAGTCCGAACGAT
>NZ_JAUBUN010000048.1:0-7046 GCF_036702665.1 Microcoleus sp. Aus8_D2 | reverse complement strand
CGAAAGATTTATCCAATCTAATTTATTGCGGTTGACATTTTCCGGCGCGAATTAATCCGATGCGTCGGGCGATCGCATCTTCAGCAGAATCGTAAGGGCCCCACTGTTCAATAATCGTGGGGCTTTGCTGTGCGATTTGGGCGACCCTCTGCGATGGTTCCGCCAACGGCAAAATCTCGCAATTACCAGCAGGACGTTTGACGATATAAAATTTCTGTGATTCTGTCATAGCTAAATGCGTTAAATCAAAGCTGTATACTAACTAATATAATACGGCGCTTGAAACCGATCCTATACAAACAATGTCCGCCGGACGCCGACTGAAGACAATAACCGTCTAATCTTCAACCCGCCTGACAGCGGGTTTTGTCTGTGTAGATGCGGTTTCAACCGCCGTCTAATCTTCAACCCGCCTGACAGCGGGTTTTGTCTGTATCGACGCGGTTTCAACCGCCCGGTTTCGATTCAGAATTGGAATAAGAATTAAAAAAAACTAACACTTTCGGGAGATGCCGAAAAAACTATCTATTATCAAAATGGATACATTTGTCTAAACACTGCATTAAACACTTTCCGCATTACCGAATATTCTAATCAATACCGAAAAAAACAATGCAATTTGTTCCCAAAATAATCCCAGAAAATCAACCAGAAATCATCCCAATTAAAGAATCTAAACCGCCGGAACTTGTTACTTTCGATGTCAGCGGAATGAAATGTGCGGGTTGCGCCAAAGCAGTTGAACGCCAACTCATGCAGCATTCAGGCGTCATTTCCGCTTGCGTTAACTTAGCCGTAGAAGTCGCAACGATTGAGTGTCAACCGGGGGCTGTCGATGCAGAGGTTTTAGCGAAAAAGTTGACTGATAACGGATTTCCCTCTCAGTCTCGTTTAGGCGGAAATCAGCGGGAAGCAGAAGCGGCGGCAATTGAACGGCGACAGCAAGAAATTCGACAGCAAATCAATCAATTGTCGATCGCGCTTATTCTAATTATTCTATCCGGTTTAGGACACATACTCGGCACCAAAGCCCCAATTCTCAGCAACATTTGGTTTCACTGGGGACTCGCCACCCTCGCATTGCTGCTACCTGGCCGCCCGATTATCGTTGATGGCTGCCGCAGTTTGTGGCGAAATGCACCAAACATGAACACTTTAGTTGCTTTAGGCGCTGTCACGGCTTACACGGCTAGCAACGCGGCGCTGCTGTTTCCACGCATGGGATGGGAGTGCTTTTTTGACGAACCCGTGATGCTTTTGGGCTTTATCTTGTTGGGCAAAACTCTGGAACAGCAAGCCAGACGGCGCGCTGCGTCTGCTTTGCAAGCTTTAATTGCACTACAGCCGGCGACAGCCCGCTTAGTTGATTTTAAACTCCCACTTTTAGATTTTAACTCGCCAGAATTGCCGGCAAACTCGACATCTGCGGTCTACAATCCACAATACATTGAAATTCCAGCCGATCGCGTCCGAGTCGGAGAATGGTTGCAAGTTTTACCGGGGGAAAAATTTCCGGTAGACGGCGAAGTCTGTGAAGGCAAAACAACCGTAGATGAATCGATGCTGACTGGCGAATCGATGCCTGTTTTGAAGCAACCAGGAGATACAGTCGCGGCCGGAACTATCAATAAATCCGGGGCAGTTGTGATGCGGGCAACTCGCACCGGTCAAGAAACAACTGTAGCTCAAATGGTGGCTTTGGTGCAAGCAGCCCAAACTCGCAAAGCGCCGATTCAACACTTAGCTGATACTGTCGCCGGATATTTTGTCTATGGCGTAATGGCGATATCGGCTTTAACTTTTCTATTTTGGTATTTTGCCGGAATTCATATTTGGCCTGCTGTGCTTTTAGGGCACGATATGGGGCATGGGGCATTGGGCATCGGACATGGGGCATTGGGCATCGGGCATCGGGCATTGGGCATGGGAAATCAATTATCAATTACCGATTACCAATTGCCAATTATCCATTATCCATCTTCTTTGTTGTTGAGTTTGAAATTGGCGATCGCAGTTTTAGTCATTGCTTGTCCTTGCGCTTTGGGACTGGCTACCCCCACTGCAATTTTAGTCGGTTCTGGCATCGGGGCGGAGCGCGGGCTGTTAATTCGCGGTGGTGATGTTTTAGAACGGGTGCATCAATTAGATACGGTGGTTTTTGACAAAACTGGGACTCTGACAACCGGAAATCTCACACTCACAGATTATTTGCCGATTTTCCAGAATTATGAGTGGGATTTGAACTCGGATATTAATGTGGGAAACAAACAAGATATCTGTTCCACGTCCACAATTGATGATGTTTCTGGTAACAAACAAGATGCCTGTTCCACAATTGACTCAAAACTGCTGCAAATTGCCGCAGCAGTCGAAAGAGGCGCTTGTCATCCCATCGCCACAGCGATTTTGCTGGAATCTCAACAGCAAGGTTTGCCGCTGCTACCTGCTGAGGATTTCTACACGGAACCGGGCTTCGGGGTTTCTGCTTTAGTGGAGGGCCAGCGGGTGTTCGCAGGGAATGCTGAGTGGATGAGCGAGCAGGGCGTCGCTGTGACTGCGGAACTTTTGGAGTCTTGCAAAGGCAAAACGGCGGTTTACGTCGCTTCTGGGGGCGTTTTGCTCGGGGTAATCGGGCTAAAAGATACTCTGAGACCGGATGCTAAGGCGGCAGTCGATCGCCTGCGGGGCATGGGATTGCGGGTGATAATGCTGACGGGCGATACGGCGGCGGCGGCGGCGGCGACTGCGCAGCAGCTAGGTTTGGCGGCTGCTGATGTTTTGGCCCAAGTGCGGCCGGAGGGGAAGGCTCGGGCGATCGCCAGTTTGCAAGCCCAAGGCTGTAAAGTGGCTGTGGTGGGGGATGGTATCAATGATGCCCCGGCTTTGGCTCAAGCTGATGTCGGTATCGGTTTGCACTGCGGGACTGATGTCGCGGTTGAGACTGCTCAAATTGTGCTGATGCGAAATGCTTTGATGGATGTTGTTGAGTCGATCGACCTTGGTCGCGCTACTTTTAATAAGATTCGCCAAAATTTATTCTGGGCTTTTGCTTACAATACTCTGGGAATTCCTGTTGCGGCCGGTCTCTTGCTGCCTGCAACTGGAATTTTACTCAGTCCTGCGGCAGCCGGTGCATTTATGGCGTTTAGTTCTGTTAGCGTTGTTACCAATTCTTTGCTGCTGCGCCGGAAGTTTCGAGCTTAAATTTAAGCCTGCCAAATAAAAGTCATCAGTAATTAGTCATTAGCCAGGAACTAATGACTGATGACGAATGATTTATGGCTACAGTGCCATACTTTCCAACAGTCGCCAGTTATTGTTTTTCATAACCGATCTACTGACGAGCTCGAACATTTGACGGCAGTGGTTATTGGTTTGCAGCGGCAATTCCTCGTTTTTGATCACGAAGTTCATGCGAACCTCTGAGTCACTAGCTGCGTTTTTCTCAATTAGGACTTCGGCGGTGACAAGTTTGGGAATCGAAACTTGACCGGGAATTTCGCGAGCCATCAGGGAATCTCCTGTATTGTAGATAATATCAAGATTGCATGACTCTAAAATTTCAATCAGGGACTGACGGAGACGGTCGATCGGAACTGCAACGATAAAAAAACCAGTGTAGCGAGCCATAGAAAACTCCAACCATGAGGCATTAGACTTTATCATCATACCGAACCTAGAACAGATTTACAGAACAATATAGATTTATTTTATGCAGGTGGAAAGTTAGGCAATGAAGGGAAAACTTATCGTATTTGAGGGGGTAGAAGGTGCGGGAAAAACTACTCAAATGCAGCGATTGATACATGGGCTGCAATTAAGTTGTTTTCAGAAAGTCCGGTTGGTGGCTACTCGCGAACCGGGGGGTACGGAGTTGGGAAAAGGACTGCGGCATTTGTTACTCAAACAAGATCCGGGTGAATGTGTATCAGATCGAGCAGAATTACTCATGTACGCGGCCGATCGCGCTCAGCACGTCGAAACTTTTCTTAAACCTGAGTTATCGAAGGGAACGATTGTTTTATGCGATCGCTTTACAGACTCTACGATCGCTTATCAGGGCCACGGCCGCGGTCTTAAGTTAAATTTAATTAAGCAGTTGAATGAAATTGCCACCGGCGGCTTGGAAAGCGATCTGACTTTGTGGCTGGATATTAATGTTGAGGCGGGTTTGGCGAGGGTAAGAGCGAGGGGAGATCGCGATCGGATCGAGCAAGCTGATTTGCAGTTTCACAAGCGCGTACAGCAAGGTTTTGCGGAGTTAGCCGAGTCAAATAAATCTCGAATTTTCCGGATCGATGCCGATCGAGCTGAAGATGAGGTCGCCCAGGAAATTCAAGCTATCGTCACTCGCAAGTTAGAAGCTTGGGGATATTCACATAATCCAAATTCTGAAAAGTAGGCTGACATAGACGATCGGAAACCGGGTTTTTTACGAAATATTTGCTTAAAATCCTCAATATCGAGGAAAAACCCGGTTTCTTCGTTCTTAGCTAACTAACCGTAGGGTGCGTCAGGGGGCAAAATTCTTCAATCGATAGTCATCACATTCAGCCCCCCCTGACGCACCCTACAATAACTAAAAAAATATTCCATCCATGAAATCCGTTAAATTTGTTACAGAATCCGTTGCCGAACTTCCTCGTTCCTTCGGTCAACTGTCAAGCGGTCAACTGTCAACGGTCAACTGTCAAGCGGTCAACTGTCACATGGAATATTTCACATCTTTAATCGGACAAAATCGAGCCGTAGAATTGCTAACCCAAGCAGTCGATCGCAACCGAATTGCTCCCGGTTATCTATTTGTCGGCTCCAACGGTACCGGCAAAAGCTTAGCAGCACAGTGTTTCATCGAACTTTTATTCTCAGTGAATCTACCCGAAAGGCGATCGATAGAATCTTTGCAAAATCGCGTCCGACAGCGAAATCATCCAGACTTGCTCTGGGTAGAACCAACATACATGAACCAAGGCAAACGGCTGTCCCCAAAAGAAGCAGAAGAAGCAGGCTTAAAGCGGAAAGCACCGCCACAAATTCGCCTAGAACAAATTCGAGAAATCGGTGAATTTCTGAGCAGGCCACCGCTAGAAGCTGGGCGTTCAGTCGTAGTTTTGGAACAAGCAGAAACAATGGGCGAAGGAGCAGCCAACGGCTTGTTGAAGACCTTGGAAGAACCGGGAAAAGCAGCGCTAATTTTAATTGCTCCGACTGTGGAAGCTTTGCTACCCACGTTGATTTCCCGCTGTCAAAAAATCCAGTTTTCGCGGCTGAATCCCGAAGCAATGGCACAAGTTTTGGAGCAAGCGGGATTCGCCGAGATTTTATCCCATCCCGAGGTAATCGGGATGGCGCAGGGAAGTCCAGGAGAAGCAATTGCTATTTGGCAGCAACTGCAATCAATACCCGAGGATTTGCTGCAAAAAGTCAAGCAGTTGCCTCAAAATCTGCGCTCTGCTTTGGAATTGGCGAAGGAAATTGATAAAACTTTAGATACTGAATCTCAGTTGTGGTTGATTGATTATTTACAGCATTGTTACTGGCAGCAATTTTTAGCAGGTCGAATTAGCCGATCGCCCTTAGAGCCCTTAGAAAAAGCGCGACAATATTTGCTAAACTACGTACAGCCGCGATTAGTCTGGGAATGCACACTAATGGGAATCTGTCAACCATAATAAGAGTGCCAATTTTTATTGCAATAGCATGAATAAGTAAATCCATCTAATTAAATATAAAAGGCTCGCTAAAAAGCTTGCTGTGTATGTCTTCTTCCGACTTGGATGTATCTTCTTCTTCTGTTTTCTTACTTCCATCCTTTACATCCGTTACATCCGTTACAGAATCCGTTGCCGAACTTCCTTCTTCTTAAAACAATGGAAAAAGCCACATTTGCCGCCGGTTGTTTCTGGGGAGTCGAACACAAGTTTCGCACCGTTGCGGGTGTCATCTCGACTGCTGCGGGCTACACAGGAGGTCACTGGCCCAATCCCTGCTACCTGGATGTCTGCGCCCGAGTCACCGGTCACGCTGAAGCAGTGCTCTTGGAGTACGATCGATCGCAAGTGAGTTACGAAACACTGCTAGATATATTCTGGAACTGTCACGATCCAACCCAAATCAATCGCCAAGGCCCCGACCGAGGCGAACAGTACAGGTCAGTCATTTTTTATCACAATTGGGAACAAGAAAAAGCCGCCCGCGCCTCCAAACAAAAATTGCAAATTTCCGGCAAATACGACAAAGATATTGCCACCGAAATCAAATCCGCTGGTGAATTTTATATGGCCGAGGATTACCACCAGCAGTATATTGAGAAGAAGCGGCAAGCCTCTCTGTAGAGCAATTTATTTGGATGCGCTTAATTATTACTCGTTAATTATTATATTTTGCCCGCCATAACAACCACAATAAAATAGGTTCGTAGTGAGGACTTCAGTCCTTATCCAAATCAAAGGACTGAAGTCCTCACTACGAACCTAATAAAAAAAATCCCAAACAAAAAGCGCCCCTATTTCTAGGAGCGCTTTTTGTCTATCTCAGACTAAAACTTAGCCGTTGATAGAAGGAGCAACCAAAGCCACAGGAGTAGTTTCAGCAGCGGCCAAGTCAAGCGGGAAGTTGTGAGCGTTGCGCTCGTGCATTACTTCCATACCCAAGTTAGCGCGGTTGATCACATCAGCCCAGGTGTTGATGACGCGACCTTGTGAGTCGATAATCGATTGGTTGAAGTTGAAACCGTTCAAGTTGAATGCCATTGTGGAAATACCCAAAGCGGTAAACCAAATGCCAACTACTGGCCATGCACCTAACAAGAAGTGCAAGGAACGGCTGTTGTTGAAAGAAGCGTATTGGAAGATCAAACGACCGAAGTAGCCGTGGGCTGCAACGATGTTGTAGGTTTCTTCTTCTTGACCGAATTTGTAACCGTAGTTCAAGGACTCAGTTTCAGTTGTTTCGCGAACCAAAGAAGAGGTAACTAAAGAACCGTGCATGGCGGAGAACAAGCTACCACCGAAGACACCAGCAACTCCCAACATGTGGAAGGGGTG
>NZ_JAUBUN010000047.1:21793-51735 GCF_036702665.1 Microcoleus sp. Aus8_D2 | reverse complement strand
ACCAATAACCAATAACCAATAACCAATAACCAATAACCAATAACCAATAACCAATAACCAATAACCAATAACCAATAACCAATAACCAATAACCAATAACCAATAACCAATAACCAATAACCAATAACCAATAACCAATAACCAATAACCAATAACCAATAACCAATAACCAATTCCCTAATTGGTCAAAATCTTGGGGGAAAACTGCTATACTGTCCTCAAAGTATTGGTATCAATGATTGTCACCAGTCTTTTAATTCTAAAATCCTAGGAGAATCCTATGATACCGAAAGAACGCAAACTCATGGCGCAGGCTAAAAACACCGCCCCACAATGTGGCATCAAGGTCTATCAGGACAGAGGCTCCCTAGCCCTGCGGTTCCCCGTCAAGTACAACCCCGTCTTTGAGCAATTAGACGGCAAAGCGATCGCAAAGCAGAAATGTTTAGGCTTAGGACTCAAGTACAGCGAGGCTAACTGGAGGCGAGCCACACAAATTGCGATCGACATTGAGAATGACTTGGAGCATAAGGACTGGCTTAAACTGTTTGACCCGACGCTCGGCAAGTATGGGATAGGCAACAACAAGTACAAAGACAAGTTGGCCGATGTGCTGCAATTGCCGTCCTATGTTCCTGAGATGACAGTAGGGGAAATGTGGGAGGATTACCTGGTATGGAAAGAGCCACAGTTAGAAGCGACGACCTTCGGCGCACAATACGAAAGAACCTACACTAATATCCTTAAAGGTAAGGTTTGGGATAATACCTTAAAAACTTATCAAAGCACAGGCACAGGAGTGTACGACCTCCCGTTAAGTCTCGAAGTAGGGCAAAATCTTTTACTGGTAAGCTGTCATAAAGCTATCCTGATTGCGACTATACGCGCTCTCAATGAAGCTTTCACTCGCGCTCAGTCACTGGGGAAAGTAAAACTTAGTATTAATCCGTTTTTTAAGCTTGACAAAAAAACAGGCGACAACACAAAGGAGAAATACAAACAGACTGTTACCGCTGATGGTGAAGTGCTTGAGTGGTGGCAAATACAAGATGCCAATGAAGACGAGCAAGAACGTGACAGGAGATCGTTTACAAAGGAAGAACGAGACTCCATAATCAAGGAGTTCTATGAGTCCCAAAAAGATAATGAACGTCGTGCAGCACCGCTGATTGAATTTTTGTTCCTGACTGGATGCCGCCCAGGTGAGGCTTTCGCCTTAAGGTGGCAAGATGTGATGTTTGAGCGGGGATATCTTCGCTTTAGCAAGAGTTATGCAGGGTCGATTAAAGAAACTAAGAGAACTCAAACAAAGAGCATACGGATGTTTAAGTTGTACTCAAAATTAGTTGATTTGTTGACGCAAATTAAGCCTGACATCAGTAGGGGTACAGACTTGGTGTTTAAACAGCAAAATGGACAGTCTTACAATACAGACATACACTCTTACGCATGGTTAGGATGCAGGAAAAACTATGTAGATAAAACCTACTTTTATCCAGGTGTAGTTACGCGCTTAGTGGAGCAAGGTATAGTTTCTGGTTACTTGCCCCCTTACCACGCGCGACACACTTTTATTACCTTGCAAGCTCATGCTAACAAAAGTGATGTATCAGCGCTCGTGCTAATAGCTCATAGTTGCGGAAATAGCGTAGAAATAATTCAAAAACACTATCTCGGTATTGACAAAAACGTTGGATTAGCAAACATCTAGTTTCTTCTTTTCTGCGTCAAGCTGACTTCGCCTCAAGGTTTCACAAAACTTTACAGTCCCTGTGTTGACAAGGAACTGTAAACCTGTAATCGTGAGTAACTAAGGAAGATTGATGCGCGACTGACAAGCGTACCACCGCTAGCCAAGTCACGACTTCCCCAAAACGTTCACCTACAACGATTGGAGCCAATAAATTATGACACTTTCAGACGATTGTCTTTGCGGACGATCGCAACTCTTTACGTTTGAAGCGGGAATTAGCCATGACTAAGCCCGCCGTCAGTCACCGTCGCATAGACCAATTAAAGGCGCTCGCTTTTAAGCATGGTTTCACCAACGAAGACGCCAAACAGTTCGGGAAACTTTCCAAGACTGCTACGTGGGAAGCGCTGCTAGAACTGTACCTCATTGACGGTGAATCGCTAGACACACCGCTAGACAGAGTGCTAGACAGTGTAGACAAAACACCTGAATCGCTTGATAGAAAAGGTGTAGACAGTGTAGACAGCCTAGACTGGACTAACGACGGTTCCTTTCCTGTCTGCAACTTTACCCGCCACAATTCCACTTTTTTAGACTGGGTTGATTTTGGGCAACTCATCGCACTCGTGCTCGCATCGGCGGGGGTATTCGTGCTGGCAATGTCCATGTGGCGACAAATCAACCCACTCAATTTATTTCCCCCAGTCCGCATCAACATTCAAATAGGGACAAAATTATGAGCTTGCAACTGCGACTGTTTGGTGGCGGTAAGTCCGCTGGCGAACTGACTCAAGCCGACCACGCCATAGACAAATCAAAAGTTTTGGCTGCAACAGCCCCTGGTGTTATCACTCCCAACAACCCCGGTAACTTCGACTCACTTCGCACAGTCCCCGTAGTTCCCAGTCCGCGCTACTTCGATCGCGAACAAGCCGACAAGCTCAAGGAATTAGCAAAGGAAAAGACTGATGGTGCGCGTCAATCAAAACGCGCATACAATGCCCTGACCAAGATTGAAGAAGCTGACAAGTCAGTTCACAAATCTCACCGCAAATATGAGGGCGCGGTGGCAGAAAACGAGTTAGGCAAAAAACGGGCTGATGCTGGCTTAGCCAAAAAACTGCACGGGTTGCGTCCCGGTTATGCTCGCCTCTCCAGGGGTATAGACAAAGCTGACAGCGATGCCCGCACTCGGATTGATGCCATCAAAGCTCGCTTGAGGGGAGGTAACGGCTGATGAAAGCGATGTATCTGGTTAACTATTTTGTTGCCGGGTGCATCGCTTCCTCCCTTCTGGGATGGATAGCGAGTTTGCATCCAATGGCATTTAGAGCGATCGCATTCTTGGCAGCAGCAGCCTTTATTGTTTGGGGCTTGTGCTGGTTGCTAGATTTCTCGGTCAGCAGTCTGTTAAAGATTTCAGTTCCAAATTTGCAAGCCTTCTTACTGGCAGGGCTGGCTCGAACGGCAGTAAGAAGGCGCGGGGGTGTTCCTATGCAGTTAAAAATGTTCGTGCTTTCCGGTGCTGCACTGACTTTGTGGCTAACGCCACTCACGGCGCTCGACAAGCGTATCGGCTGGCACAAGTCCATGCAGGGACTGAGCCTCTGTGCTGCGATTGCCTGTGCAGTCCAAGCGGGTAACATTGCCCGCCAACTGTCAGAGCAAGGGGAGATTGAGGCAATTAAGGAGCGGGCTATCACCGCCGATGTGATTGATGAAATTTCGACTTCCGCCTATGTCAGCCAACAGCAACGCCAGAACGAAGCCGAACAAATCCTGAACGGTGGTTCCGAACGTTCCGAGGAAGTCGAACGCCTAGAACGTACTTGGGCACTGACTTACAGTAATTCAGAACCCGCAGAACGTTCCGAACAAACCCAGTTAACCGAGGCAGAACAGGAACTCGCAGAACGCATCTTGCAGCTCAAGGCGCGGGGCTACGGCAAAGCGAAAATCATCTTTGAGGTGTGGGGCATATCTAAAGGCGGGTCGCCAAAGTACAAGGCTGCTGAGGTCGAGTACAAGCGCCTAGTGGGGGAGTGAAAGTCACTCGGTTTTGTCTCGAAAATTGCTTTTTCGGAAACCATCTCCCCGTCTGCGTTTCCCGCGAAAAACTCACTCGTCGATGTATAACATCGATGTGGTAGAGACTGGCTAGGAAAAATAAGTGTTCAAGACACGCCATTCATTAGGAAAATTATGCCAACAGGAAAGCCAAAAGTCGGAGTGGTATATCGTGGTGCAGGCGCGGGACAACAATAAACCGCCGCAGCCCCGCCCATGGGACGCGGTACTTGGCGGCAAGGGTCAGGATTAGCAGATAAAACGCGGGTGAGTTACGTGCGGTTTACGCCGAAAACTCACTCGTCGGGTTTAAAGGGAAAAGCAAGTGACGACGCGACCAAAACCTTAAGATTATGAAAGAAGACATGAGCCAACGTATATGTACCAGCAAGCGTTAAACATTTGCGAACTCAAGAGGATAGTTTCCGCCCATTTTAAGGGTCGATACCAACAGGCAATGTTCCGCAGGTTACTCGACAAATTAACAACCTTCCAATGGTGGAAGATGCTTCGGTTGTGTAGCAAAGGTCGTAGGTTTAAAACTCGTTCAAGGTTAGTTAAACCCTCATTAGGGTTAAAGAAACTCCTTTCGAGGCCCAAAGGAGCGCTTGTGTATTGGTTTTGGCGGGCTGTTTTGGCGGTGAGATCGAGCATCAAGCTTGGCTCGGCAAAGATACTTAACATTTTTCTGTTAACAGCCTGGATCACTCTTCCAATTTCCGCTGAAACAGTCGGGTTGTTTGATACCCCAACACAAAAGAAGTCTTTTGTCCCTATCCCCAGGATTGAAACGGGTGGCTGCGCACGCAGCGACTCACTTGTCCGCTCGCTGATTTTCTAGCGAGCGGTTCCATCTATGCTCTGAATTTTTCAAAAAAAAGTAAACACCAAAAAACCGCTGCCACTAATTGGAACCTAGCTTGCAACGGCTTTTTGGAATCACAACCTGTCCAGAGGACGGGCTAATTTCATGTATTCCAATAATACCTCAAATACCAGTCTTGTCACCGCTTCCAAAGAAAATCCTTGCCCGCACTGTGGCAAACCCGACTGGTGCTACAGCATTGGCGAACTGTCGGTCTGCAATCGTGAGAACCCCCCAGCAGAAGGGTGGACGGCTACCACCAAAACGGATAGCGAGGGCAAGCTCTACTACGCGCCGATTCAAGAGCCAAAGGAAATTCGCCCCGCACAAACTCGCTACTGGAAATATCCAGCGCGTGATGGTTCACCGCTAGTTCGAGTCAAGCGAGTTGACGATGGCAACGGCAATAAAAAAATTACCCAACAGCACTGGGATGGTAGCAAGTGGGTTTTAGGACTTGGTGACATCAAGCGCGAACACATCCCTGTTTACCGCTACCAGGAAGTACAAAAAGCGATCGCCGAAAATGAGCTCATCTTCATAGCCGAGGGTGAACCTTGTGCTGACCTGCTGTGGTCTCTGGGTTTGGCTGCTACCTGCAATATCAGCGGTTCTGGAAAATGGCGGGCAAGTGACAGCAAAGATTTAAGAGGCGCACCAGTCGTGATTTGCCCCGACCGCGACGTACCAGGAATCAAGCACGCCGAACAAATATCCCAAGACTTCCCCAGTGCTCAATGGCTTTATCCCTACCCAAACTCATCGGCTTGGGACAATCTACCCAAGAGTCAAGGTTTAGACATTGCTGACTGGGTTTTGAGCAAAAAGTTAAGTGCCAAGGACTTAATAAATTCTCTTACCTCTGACGCGCATACGCGAGAGAGTGTAGTATGCCAGAAGTATGACAGCGACAAAAACGACTACATTCCAGATACAGCACCAGTTGCACAGCAAAATTTCGTTCAAAAAGCAGAGGCTGCACTGTACTCCGAGGGTCATTGGAAATCGATCGGAGGAATTCTTTACCAGTTCACAGGTACGTACTATGAGGAGCGCCCTGACAAATCAGAGAAGCGTCGTATCCGTGGTTGGTTAGACACTTACTCAGAAAGGGTAAAGGGGGTTTACGTCTGCAACAGAGCTAAGTCAGGTAGCGTTGACGAGATTTACAACTGGGTGGTTTTAGGGTGTGATGTAGACATCAGGGAAGTTAATCCGCCTGGTCTAAATTGTTCTAACGGGGTGGTAATCGTCAATCGTGACGGTTCTCATACGCTCGTACCGCATAGCCCTGACAAGGTTTACACGTATGTGGGCTGCAAGTATGACCCGGACATTGATACGACGGATTGCGATCGCCTTTTGGAGTGTCTTGAACCGCAGCAGCGAGAAATCTTTATGAGGACTGTGGCCACTTCATTGTGCTTGCCACTCGCTCGGTTAAAGATGTCGCGGGTCAAAGGTTTGCTTTGCCATGGCGACGGCAGTAACGGCAAAGATACTTTGCGGACTGTGTTGGTAAAAACTTTGGGGCGGGGTGTCACCGGTAAAACTTTGAAGGACTTTCAAGTTTATGATACTGGCCGAAAATTCCCACTAGCAGGTCTTGAGAATTCTTTGTGCAACTGGTCTAGTGAGAACTCGGATGCGACAAGACTAGACAAGCTGCAAAGTCTTAAGCAGTTCATAAGTGGAGATGAGCTAACTATTGAGTACAAAGGTCGCGGGGAATATCCTTATGAACCACAGGCGATATTTTTAGCGAACTGCAACATTTTGCCGTCTATCAGTACCGACTCAAAGGCCATCACGAGCCGTTACTGCATATTGAGTTTCAAGAAAATCTACGACACTAACCCGGACGCAAGCAAGGGCGAATTACAAGCTGACCCTAGGTTCAAACTAGACCCGGACTTCATTGCTGACCGGATTGCCCCGGCTTTCCTTAAAAGGATGCTGGAACGGATACCCTTGATTCTGACAGAGGGGATTGACTATGGTTCAGGCGATGCCGCTCTGCCAGAAGCTCAGGAAAAATCGCAGCACCTTTGGCAGTTTGTCAGAGATGCTGGACTGGAGGCACAGGCTAGCGGTCGCATCTATGTCAAAGATTTGTGGGAAGAGTTAAAGGAGTGGTATCAAGAAGCCGGCACTTTAGAGATTGAGTACAACAAAGACGGTCACGAAAAACTGGTTTGGAACGACTTGCCTAACCAGTGGGATAAACCTGTAAAAGCTGTAAACCAAGTCCATGCAAGGTTTTGCGAGATTTTCCCTAAAATCCAGAACCATCGCTGTACAAACCGAGAGGAAATGGAGCGGATAGGACAACGATACTTGTCTGGTGTCGGGCGGATACAAAAATTAACAACAAGTGAATTAACTGCGTCAACTGCGTCAACACCTTACGGTGTCGGGGAAACTGCGTCAACATTGCGTCAACAAAATTTAAATGTTGACGCAGTTGTTGACGCAACAACCCTTACGCAAAAAGATGTTGACGCAGTTGACGCAGTTTTTCCAACTGTTTGGGAATTATGCAACAAAATTGCAAAACTGACTCTCGCTGACAAGCAAAAACTCGTTGAGTTGCTGACCGGAACTCCTTGCTCAGACCCGCTCAAAGCTTTCAGAGTCGGCGACAAGGTGGCTGGCAACAATCCAGATGAACTTTCTTACAACTGGCACGGCCGCATCGTTGAGATTCACACGAGCATCAATTGCAAAATTGACTGGCGAGAGCGCGAAGGCATGAAAGGCGGACGGGTAATCTCAGGGATCTTCTGTAACCTGCGGAAAATTTAGCTGTTGCCTGACAACTGACGACCAAAATCTTATCCCCCGACCTTGGGGGATTTTTGTGCTGACAAGTTTTGCTAGACAAGTCACTAGACATTCGCTAGAGATCTGACGCTAATTATCTAGAACTGCTAGACACTTGCTAGATGTTTGATAGATATAGCAACCGCCAAGGCGGTTAAGCCGCTGTGCTTTGCACAGCTTCCATGGCATCCCTGAGACAATCAAATTTAATTAGTTGTTTACGAATTCGACTTTTTAACCATGACCAGCATCGCTCAATTTTGTTAAGATCTGGTGAATAGGGTGGCAAGTATTTTAACTGACAACCAGCCGCTTCAATTAATTGAAAAATCCGCCCACCTTTATGAAAAGTGGCATTATCTGCAATCACTATTTGTCCTGGTTTTAGCGTTGGGATTAAACAAGTTTCTAGCCAAGTTTCAAACACGGTTCGGTTACAAGAACCCTCAACGGTAAATGGAGCCAATAACTCACCATTACAATAGGCAGCAATCATATTAACTCGTCCTTGTCTTCTGCCACTTTTTAAGGCATAAAAGCGCTTCCATTGAGCATTCCAACCATAGCTATAATCTTCTCTATTATCCATTCCAAACTCATCTATATATACTAGCTCCTGTGCTACATACAGTGCTATCTCTTCTTTAAAGATAAGTCGTTTAACTTCATCTCTTTCTTGATAACCATAAGTTTTTTTTTACGCGTGAACCCAATTTTTTTTAAGGCCCGTGAAATCGTGCGATCACTAATTTCTTCCGTCCATAGTTTAGCCATCTCCACTTGAGTTTTATCTCCATTAACTTCGACAAATCTGGTAAATTTTTCCCTATCAGTAATTTTGTGTCCATTACCAGGCGGTTGATTAGGCAAAGCTTGAAAGTCCCCTGTCTCGCGTTCCCGCTTCAACCATAAACGAATAGTGTTACGACTAATGCTAAATATAAGGCAAGCTTCACTAATCTTTAAGCCATCAAGCTTGATTGCTTGGATCACTTTTTGACGGAGGTCGTAACTGTAGGGTTTGGGCATGGGTATCGCTCCGGCACAGCGGGAGTAACATTAAGGGATACTTCGAGTATATAGCTTAACCGCCTTGGCGGTTGCTATATCTGACGCTAATGATCTAGGAATGCTAGACATTTGATAGACATAGTGCTATCATGTGTCTAGTAAGTGCTAGACAAGGTACTAGACATGGCAGAAAGATTGCAGATGAATTTGAGACTAGATGGTCGTCAAGACTTGCTTGAGGCTATTAAGGGCATGGCCGCTACTGAAGGATTGAGCGTCAACGCTTGGGTAGTCAGGACTCTAGAGAGTGCTGTATCCGCAGCCCCAATATCCGCAAAACAAACTCTGACAACTTCGACAGAGACTGATATCGAACCTGTACTAGACAGTATGCTAGACAAAAAGCTCGATCGGATACTAGACACTAAGCTAGACAAAAGGCTAGACAACTTTGAGGAACGGCTGGGAAAATTGAGTGCCTGAGCGACAGCAACGATGAATCGCTCAGGCAGGAATTGAAAGCGGCCAACAAGCAACTTACAGAATGGGATGCCGAACTGAACCAGCTACACATCCGCAACGGTGATTTAGGTCTGAAGGTTCAGATGTTGGAGCAAGAACTCAAGGAAGCGCGACGCGATCGCACTGAAATTCAAAACTCAGTTCCGGCAGTCGCAGAATTTCCCGAGGCTTCTGACTTGCTTAACCAGTTGAAGGGGCGGCGTAAAAAGTCGAGGGCAGACTTGGGTGATATAGAAGCTATTCTGGGGCTGCTAGCAGAAGAGGACGGCTCAGACTAAGTGGGGGGAGAGGATTGTATCCAATGTCGTATCCCGATCGGGTAAAAACTGATCGCACGAAAGCGGCTAGAATTTTCCTAGCAGAACCCTGGATTGAATGAGGGTGGGTAAGTTAATAATTTGAGTTTAAAGCTGTTATATCGTAGATATATCCTAGAAATGGTAGAAATGGTGGCTAAAGCCATTGGTATTGCCTAATTTTTCTAATTTTGTTCAAACACATCGCTGGAAAACATCTCTGTCACAGTGCGCAAGTAAGGTAAAAATACCATAACATCCGCAGCCGGGAGGCGATCGGATATTTCCCAAAACAAAATCAGCAGCATATCCTGCACTAATTCCCAGCTTACATGAAGTTTCGGGTACAGCATCACGCAAATTGGAAACAATTCTTGCTGTACCGGGCGAATGCTTGTTTCCAAAACGCACCAGCACAAATAGCTTTGAAAAATCTCGACATCCCGAATCCCAGAAATTTTGACATCCCGATCGGTCAAATAGCCGCTGCTGCTGCGGTATCCTTGATGCTGGGCACTAGCCCGATCGTACACTGCACTAGCAATCTGAGTCGTCTGCTGCAACAAATGCTGAACGGCTAAGAGAGCTTTTGAATTGGGCGCATGATCCGCCGCAGCCTCGTTAATCTCTCCGTGGGGAATGTGCAGGTAGTCGTCTACTACTTTTAAGTAGGGTGCAAATTGCGATCGCTCTGACTCAGAAAGACATCCTAACAAGATTTTGCTAGTGTATTGAAACTCCAACGTCACAAATCCCAGCACTAACGAATCTCTCTGTGAGTATTTCCGCCTCACTCGGACAATATCTTTTCCCACCAGCACTGACAAGCGGAAAACAGGCTCTCTATCGCCGTAAGCGTCTATTGCTTTCCGATATAAGGTGCGAGTGTCGGCGGCAATTTCTTCCCGATCGATTAAGCTCGGATCGATCGCGTGCTGCTCTATTTGTTCCCCTAAAACAGCTTCTACTTTACTCCAAGCTATCTCGCTGGCTACTTTCAGGGTCTCTGTCAATTTGTCAACTATTTTGGCTCGATTTTCATCAAAATTGCTTGACTCTGGGCTTTGGGGAATTTGCCGCTGTGCTTGGTTTTCTCGTGCCGCCACTGTACTGTAATATTTTTTTGCCCAGCTAACTGCTAAGGAAGAAACGCTGACACCTTTAGCCTCTGGGAGTTTGTGAGTGTCCGATCCAGTAATACCCTGTGACGCAAGACTGTCGCCCTGTAGAATTTCGTCTGCTCTAAGTAAAGACTTTGAAGATACTTGTGAAATACCTGTCATGAGAAACCTCGTTTTTTTTTGAAGTCGCACTTGATCGATTCCCCTAATTTTTAACGTTATTAACTACAATTTTATGCATTTGTAAGCTGACAGTCATTAGCCATTGTGCTTAAAGCTATCGGCCATTTGGCTGCACTGCCTGCATCTTATATAAATTGCACGTTAATAACGCTATTTATTGTGCGCTCGATCACAGTCACCATGTGATCCTCACCGGATTTTTTTTCTTTACCTGGAAAAACGGCCACAAATAAATTTCATTTGTCTTAAAAGCTCAGAATTAAACTCAAGTCTGCCTCGAAAAAACTACTGCTTGAGATATTTTATCTTGATTGTGGATCGCTTTTGTCGATCGCCCTTGGTTTTCCAAGAATCTAGGCTACATCACGATCGAGCGGTGACTTTGATTAATTTATTTTCCTAGGTGAAGCAAGAAACTTATTTTCCGCCTTGCGGTTGTGAGGAAACCTTAACACATTCAACCATTGGCTTTTATAAATAAATAATTAAATTTGAGACGATCGTCAGATTTATGTGCGCTTCGTTAATGCCATTGCCAGCGCTGTTTTTTTGCGCTCAGTTTTTTTGAGCAGCCCCGTGAAGCGAAGCTATCCCTCTTCCAGAATCGCCCGCAATCGATCGGCATCCATTCGATCGCCCAAGCAGCATTCAAAACCGGAATCTCGATCGACTCGCCCGATCGATCAGGTATTTTACCAAATCAGCCTGCTGCGAGTCCTCTGCCGGAGGTAGGAGCAGGCCCCGACAACGATAGGATTAGGTTTAAGGGCCCGGGCGGGCGATCGATCCTCATAAACAGCACGGCCAGTGCATCTTTAAGGCTATGCCTTCGGGTAGGATTAGTAGGACGAGAGGAAGTGGATAAAATGAGCGCCAGCAGCAATTCAACAGAAATCAAGTTCGGAACCGATGGGTGGCGGGGACTGATTGCCCATGACTTTACTTTTGCCAACGTGCGAAAAGTCACCCGGGCGATCGCCAGTTACCTCGAAACCGCTTACACCAAAGACCGCCCAGTTCTAGTATCATACGATACCCGCTTTCTGGCAGACGAATTCGCCCGCACATCGGCGGAAGTCTTGGCAGATTTGGGATGGACGGTGCTGGTAGTCGATCGAGATTGCCCGACACCAGTCATCGCCTACAGCGCCAAGCATCTCAACTCCGCAGGCGCCTTGATGTTCACGGCTTCGCACAATCCCGCACCTTACTGCGGCATCAAATACATCCCCGACTACGCGGGCCCGGCTACCCCGGAAATTACTGATACGATTGTGGCAAATATTGCTGGTGCTTCTGATGCCCCGGCCAAAGGCAGCCACAACGATAAAATCTCCACTTTTGACCCGAAACCCGAATATCTGAAGTTTCTTTATACCTTGATCGATGTGGAGCGGATTCGCTCTGCTAAGCTGAAGGTCAAGTACGACGCTCTCTATTCGACTTCTCGCGGCTATCTTGACGGCGTTTTGGAACACTGCGGCTGCGATGTCGAAAGTTTTCACACCTACCGCGACGTGCTGTTTGGCGGCGGAATGCCTGAGCCCAAAGGCGAACAGTTAGTCGAGTTGGTGGAAGCTGTTAAGAAGGATGCGGCAGATTTAGGTTTGGCTACCGATGGGGACAGCGATCGCTTTGGTATTGTTGACGAGTTGGGTAATGTCTTGACTCCGAATACCGTGCTGTTGCTGTTGGCGCGTCACTTGGTTAAGAATAAAGGCTTGACTGGGGCGATCGTCCGTACCGTCGCAACTACCCACTTGCTCGACAATATGGCCGCCAAATACGGTTTAACAATCTACGAAACCGCAGTCGGCTTTAAATACATCGGCGAAAAAATGCGGGAAACTGCGGTGCTCATCGGTGGCGAAGAGTCGGGAGGTTTGAGCGTTTTGGGTCACATCCCCGAAAAAGACGGGATTTTAGCTGATATGCTAGTTGCTGAGGCGATCGCCTATGAAGGCAAACCGCTTTCTCAGCTAGTAGAAGAAGCCATCAAAGAAGCCGACGGCCCCCTGTTCAACCAACGCTTGGACTTGCACCTAGAAGACGCGCACAAAGCCGCCGTTTTGGACTCTTTCACCAAGAATCCCCCGACAGAAATAGCGGGTATTGGAGTTAAGGAAATCGGCCGCAAAGACGGGATTAAACTTTATCTTGAAGACGGCGGTTGGGTATTGCTGCGGCCTTCGGGAACCGAACCTTTGATGCGCGTTTACATGGAAACCAATTCTGTGGACAAAGAAACCAAAGTTGCCGAATACATGGAAAAGGTAATTTCCCAGTTAGAACCTGCTTAACTTTCCACCTATCTAGGACTTGTGAACGGGTTTCCAGAAACCGGGTTTTTTCACCAAAATACTTGCTGAAAATCATCTATCTCGCTGAAAAAACCCGGTTTATTGGTTCGGAGTAGGGTGCGCAGTGCGCACCTTATCTATTTTTTAGAACTTGCAGAGCCTCGGAACATGATATCGTGTCCGATCCCTTAACCGCAATTACATTCGTTCGTCGCAATTACATTCGATCGCGCGTGCGGACTTAAGTCCGCAAAAATCTGCGGACTTAAGTCCGCACGCGCGAACCGAACCTTACTTACTGTAGTTTAGACTAACCAAAGATGAGAACGGTGGCAAAAGAAGAACTAAAGCCACCGTTAAGGAGAGAATGAGGGTGAAAAAGAAAACCTATCCACTCCTTAAATGAACAGTGAACGATTAAAGGACTTTCGTCAAGCAGCATACGATTTATTAGTGAAAGCCAAGGATGCAACATTCGAGCTGATGGATGCAGTGATGACGACAAGGAATGCGTCATGTTTAGCGGAATTTTCACTCAATCCATTATTCAAGCGTCAATGGCAAGCGCATCTATGAAGCCTTACAAGACTGTAGACCTGATCGGAAAAAACTGATGCTGCTGTATCTGGAGCAATTACAGGCAGAAGCACCCCCAGCAGAACACATATTAGTGGCAATCGACCACACTGCATGGGGGAGACCAGATGCCAAAACGTTAAAAGACAGAACCCATGAATATCAGAGGGGAGTAACTGTTGGACAGGGATACAGTACAATTGCGTGGGTACCTGAAGCACAAGGAAGTTGGGCATTACCCCTGCTTCATGAAAGAATTAATAGTGGGTCTTCACCCATACTTCAAGCAGCTTCCCAACTCAAACTTGTCTGCGAACATAGTGTCAACCCAGTTTTAGCAGTTTTAGATCGAGAATATGGGAATGCTTGTTGGGTATTAGCACAAGCAGATATTCAAGCTGATTGCTTAATGAGAGTCCGAAAGAATACCTGCTTATGGTCAGCACCACCAGCATATAGTGGTCGCGGTAGACCACGGAAACATGGGCAAAAAATGAGACTCAACGACCCAACCACATGGCTTCAAGCGGATACTGCGATTGAAATTGATGAACATCCAGATTTGGGAAAAGTCCTCCTCAGACAATGGCTTGACTTGCATTTTTATCGCGCCCCTGGACAAAAAGTCAATTTAATCCTGGTGGAAAGAATGAAGCCCATGTCCAACGGTCAGCCGTTTCCACCCTTATGGTTGGCTTGGGTTGGAGAACGAGCTCTACCGTTATAAACTGTTTGGTTTAAGTATTTACGACGCTTTGGAGTCGATCGTTGGTATCGGTTTGCTAAGCAAAGATTGCATTGGACATTGCCTAATTTGAGAACTCCTGAACAATCTGAGCGTTGGAGTGATTTAATGCCATTGATGAGTTGGCAACTCTGGTTGGCACAAGATTTAGTAATCGAGAATAGACTCATGCAGGCAATCTGCTACGATCAATTTAACCCCTGGACCTGTTGCCCAATCAATGCTTTCGGTTTTAGTTGACATTGGTACTCCTACAAAAATGCCTAAACATAGGGGAAAATCCCCCGGCTGGGAAAAAGGAAAGGTACGTACCAAGGCACCGTGCTATCCCACCGTTAAAAAACGGGTTTCTCGACGCAAAAAGTCTTCAAGATTAGCTATTTAATCTTCTACTTTTTGAGTTTTTGAGCAACAGCTTGCCTGAGTTTAAAAGGTGGCTACTTTTAGCTGCGCTCATTTTTTAGTCTAAACTACAGTTACTTAGGATCGCGAATTAAATAATTTACACAAGTTTGTGGGATGGACGGGCTCCCCCGCCCATCCCACAAGAACCATCAAATTGTAAGTTATTTAATTCTCATTCCTTATTGCGGTCAATCGACCCGACATGATATCAAATATTTGGTCAAACCTTGCACTCACGACTCGAACAAATGTTTTTCAGAACGCAGATAATTTATCCCTGAGGCTGGAGGACTCTATCTATACCGCTTGGCTTAGGACTGACAGTAATTCAAATATAGCAGTTATCAATTTTCGTGAGGTACGCGGGCGAACAATTACATTTTTGCCGATTACCGATTACCTTTTCCCAATTAGCTTATTCCCAATTACCAAAAAGCCCAGCCTACCGCACTGTTACACCATTCGTACTCTATAGTCGATCGGCAATTAGTTTAAGTTCTTCAACAATGTGCTTGTTCTTGGGATTTCTGCTGCCATACAGGCGGGCTGAAAAAACCGTGATTATTTCTAGCATATCTTTAGCTAAATCCTCATCACAGCTAGCATCTTCGGTGCGATTAATAATCACTACCTCTGTCCCAAAGTGTTCGCACAAAGTCAAAATTAGTTCGGAACCAAATCTCAGCAGTCTGTCTTTGTGAGTTAACACCAACCTTTCTACTTGATTGTCGGCGATCGTCCGAATTAAACGCTGTAAACCCCGCTTACTGCAATTAACCCCAGAACCGACATCATCAATGATTTGGAATGGCCAGCCGTGAGATGCACAAAACAATTCTAAAACTTGTTTTTGTCTGTCTAAATCATCTTTTTGGTCGTGACTGCTAACCCGGGCGTAAGCAACGGTTAAAGCGCCGTCGGATTTTAATCCCATAAGATGAGCTAGGTCATAGTTCCAAGTTGAATAGACAAATATAGTCATCTGCCTAAACTGCTTGTTTGTAAGGCGTTACCCTTACTGGACTTACTACTAAGTCCTGTATCGAGTCCGAAGCAAATGCCTCATTCCCGAATGCTTTTCTAATTATGTTTAGACTACCATTCATATCGGCGTTGATTAATTGCCCATCACTCGCTCTGAACAATCCTCGCTTTATTCTTCTTCCTTTGTACCTCTGTTGCTTGCTCCGAGGCTCGAAATCGAGGAAAGAACATTTGCTGGTATAGCTTTCTTCAGTAATTACCACTTTAATTCCTGCTAAAAGAGCTTTGTACTTGAGCATCTCAATAAATCGAGCATGAGGAATACTGACAAAGTTCTGATTATTGCGCTTGCCGATGTTGATTTCCTGTTTCCAGCCCTCATTTTTTCCAATCACCAGTGTCCCAATCTGGTTGGCTGCCAAGTGATTGATGATAAATCGGCTAGCATTATGCAGGTAATTATCAACTTTGCAGTTGCGTTTGTGCGTCAGTTGTTTGATTCTGTTGAATGTCTGCTTCTCTCTTTTGAGCTGAGATTGTAGTTGGGCTTTTTTCTGGTTGTAATAAGCATTAAGAGCTTTAAGAGGTCTTCCATTAATGATTAATGGTGTCAACCCCAAAACATTTGAACTAAGTGCTGCAAGGTTATTTAACCCGATATCAATACCTGCAATAGTTTCCTCATTCCCTTGCTGTGTTTGGGCAACAGCTTCATATAATACCTCGATCGCATAGTGAAAAGGTAATGGTACAATTCGTACCTGTTGAATTTCACGAACCCGAGTTGTCAAAAAAATGTCTGTTTGGGAAAGATGAACTACTCCTTTTTTCAGCCATTGCTGGCTAACTGCTTGAGATGTGTAAGTAACAACGAATCGACCATCAGTTTTATGTTTGTACTGAGGAAGCTTGGGACGCCCAAAAAACTTCTGCGGACAATTCGTATACTTCTTACTCGCCTCAAAAAACGATATCCAACTTTCGTGCAATCTCATTAAAGTCTGTTGGCTAACCTTAGCTGGCAGTGCCGTATAATCAGCCGTTCCCTGACACAACTTCACCATAGCGTTGTAGTTAAGGTATTTGGCCTCAAAGATCAAAGATTGCCGAATCAGATAATTGGCGTAGTTGAACAGATTCTTAGACAGAAATCACAAGCGAGCGCACTCAGCATAAAAGCCGTGATGTTTGTCAATAATATGTTTTTCTACTAGCCTCATTTGTGTTATTGTTGTACTAACACCATTATAGCAGATGTTAGGACTAATGGCAAGAATATCAGATAAGGTTTTGACGGTGAGAGTACCAGACATAGAGATGGAAATGTTAGATCGCTATTGCGCTCAGACAAAAAGGACAAAAACCGACGTGATCAGAGAGCTGATCAGGGGTTTGCCGATCGAGGATAAATGAGTATAGATGAGGATAAATGTCTATAAACTGAGTGAAGTTTCCCAATACCGTCTGTGACCGTTAGCCGTCCGTTCCGGTATCAGCTTGCCTTCGGCTTCCCACCGACGCAACGTGGAAGCGCTCACACCTTTAAGTTTGGCTGCTTCAGCGATCGTTAATTTTTTCATTTTTCAAATTTAGCATCCCAAATGAGTAAGTTTGAGCAGAATTAGGTAAAATTTTGTGAAGGGCTGCTGCTTGGACAAGTCCGATTTCTGTGCCAGAAAGTTTGGCAGGCAGATTTTTTATGGTAGAGTAGTCCGAAAAAGCAAAGTTCTGCATCGCCGTCGCGCCCAACACATGACAGTGCTTGATTCTTACAAGAATTGAGGCGAAAATTGAGCGGTAAAATTTGATGCAGCAATGAGTGCCAATTATTCGGTGTGGTGCCTGCAAATCGCTTGAGTTTATGGAGAAGTTTGGAGGAGTTAGCAGAAGTAGAACTCATAAATCCCTCTTGGGGATGGAAGTTAGCCGATCGAAAACTGTTCCGGTTTGGGCTTTGCTATCTCTGCTGATGAACGGGTTACTGATACTCGCAGTCGCTCAACTGCTGCGGGGAAACAACTTGACAGAAAGCTCCACCCAGAGTGCTGCGCTGACGGTAGAAAGCCCAGAAGAACAAATTAGCTCTCCGACGGCGACCAACTCTGCAAAGGCAGTGCTAGACGTGCCGGTTCCGGGACAGCGACACAAATGGTCTTACCAGCAGTGGGTGACGCAGTTAGGCCGGGAAGCTGAGGCGGCGGCGACGAATCGTCCCCCAAAACTGAGTGTTTTGGCTGGGGATTCTTTGAGTATGTGGTTTCCGACGAAGCTGTTACCCACAGATCGCATTTGGCTGAATCAAGGGATTTCGGGGGAGACTTCCGTGGGTTTGCTGAAGCGGTTGCAGTTGTTCGATCGAACTCTGCCCGATACAGTGTTTGTGATGATCGGGATTAACGATTTGTTGCGGGGGGCCAGCGACGAAGGGATTTTGGACAACCAGCGGCAGATTATCCGCGATTTGCGGTGGGCTCACCCCAAAGCACAAGTAGTGGTGCAGTCGATTTTGCCGCACAGCGGGGAACAGTCTACCTGGGAAAATCGCGATCGACTGTTGGCGATTCCCAACAGTCGGATTCGGGCAATAAATCGGCGGCTGAAAGAAATTGCTAGTTCAGAAAATGCTTCCTATCTAGATTTGCAGCCGCTGTTTGCGGATGCTGACGGCAATTTGCCAACCGAACTCAGCACAGACGGCTTGCACCTTAACGATCGAGGTTATCTGGTTTGGCGATCGGCCCTGCAAATGTTCGGTCAAATGCAGTTAAAAAATTAGTCAGTGGTCAGTAGTCAGTTGTCAGTAGTCAGTTGTCAGTTGTCAGTAGTCAGTTGTCAGTTGTCAGTTGTCAGTAGGTAGGGGCGGTGCAACGCCGTGCCCGCCCTCATTAGTCAGTGGTCATTAGTCATTAGTCAGATGTTGAAGTAAGAAGGAAGATTTTTCCCGTCTCCCCGTCTCCCCGTCTCCCCGTCTCCCCGCATTACTCTGCCTCTAGGGGTGATGTCAAGTACCTTTGGATAGATTAAGAAAATATGATCTTTATTATTTTGTATATTTTGATACAGAATGACCGT
Organism: Microcoleus sp. Aus8_D2; assembly: GCF_036702665.1. Lineage (NCBI taxonomy): Bacteria > Bacillati > Cyanobacteriota > Cyanophyceae > Oscillatoriales > Microcoleaceae > Microcoleus > Microcoleus sp. Aus8_D2. Next base: position 33,072 of record NZ_JAUBUN010000047.1, on the reverse strand, counting down.
TGTTACAAATGGTGCAATCCAGAAGGCGGAAAATATTGGATAGATACTTGACGAATTTAGATGAGTTCGGCTATGTAAAGTCCGAGTCTTGAGGATTTGGGAATTATCTATTAAAGATTTGTTCCGCTCAAACAGGGACTTAAAACGAAATAACTATTGCATCTGAAATCCTCGCATCTAAAATCGGCTCGGTCTTCCCTGCAAATTGCTGAGTATTAGAAGGTAAAAATAACGTGATCAAAAAAAGTTTCACGATCGGCATCCTCGCACTGTGGCTGTTAAGCTGGCCACTGATGAACAATGCCCTAGCTCAAGAAGCTCCTGCTGCGGCTCCTGCGGCTGCTGCGGTGGTGGCGAATCCGATCGACACCGGCGATACAGCCTGGATGTTGGTGTCATCAGCACTGGTATTGCTGATGACACCCGGGCTAGCATTTTTCTACGGAGGACTGGTGAGATCGCGCAACGTCCTCAACACCATGATGATGAGTTTGGTGATGATGGGAGTGATCGGCGTCACATGGACGCTGTGGGGCTACAGTTTGGCCTTTGACGTTTCCACTCCAACCTCCGAAGGCTTTGGTAAAGGGATCGAAACCTTCATCGGCGGGTTCGACTGGATGTTCTTGAACAACGTCGCAGCCGACAAACCAGATCCGATCGGCTACGCACCGACAATACCGCACCAAGTATTCATGGTTTACCAGATGATGTTCGCCATCATCACCCCAGCATTGATTTCTGGGGCGATCGTCGAACGGGTAACATTCAAAACCTACTTCTGGTTCGTGCTGCTGTGGTCTACCTTCATCTACTCACCTTTAGCCCACTGGGTGTGGGGTAGAGGCTGGCTGGGCGCGATCGGAGCATTAGACTTTGCAGGCGGCACAGTCGTGCACATCAGTTCCGGCGTATCAGCCGTAGTCGCAGCTTGGGTAATCGGGCCCCGCAAAGACCACTTGAACAAGCCCCACACCCCCCACAACGTACCCTACGTCTTGCTAGGAATTGGGATGCTGTGGTTCGGCTGGTTTGGCTTCAACGGCGGTAGCGCCTTGGGTTCCGGTTCCTTAGCAACAGTGGCATTTGTCACCACAATGATTTCTGCCGCAGCCGGCGGCTTAACTTGGACAATTATCGAATGGGTGCTCAGAGGTAAACCCACAGCAGTCGGAATTGCTAGCGGCTTCCTAGCCGGACTTGTAGGCATCACGCCTGCGGCAGGATACGTGCTGCCAGTAGGAGCGCTGTTGATAGGATCGATCACTTCCGTTTGCTGCTTCTTTGGCGTTAGTTTCCGGGCTAAGCTGGGATTTGACGACTCTTTGGATACCTTCCCGATTCACGGCCTCGGCGGAACAGTAGGCGCGCTTTTAACTGGCGTGTTTGCGACTAAAGTAGTGAACGCTGCCGGAAATAACGGGCTGTTTTTCGGGAATCCGGGGCTAATCGTCACCCAGTTTGTAGGCGTTCTAGCTACTTACGTGTTTGCGGCTGTCGGCACTTTTCTGATTTTGAAACTTTTGGGGCAGTTTATGGAACTGCGAGTCCCCTCATCTGCTGAAGACCAAGGTTTGGATATCGGCCAACACGGCGAAGAAGCTTACGGCGAGGATTTTGCCGGCGGTTTCAGCGCCTTTGAATCTAGTTCTCCTTTTGCGCCGAAAAAGGTGGGCTGATTCGATCGATCGCGTAGAGATGCAGTTATCTGCGTCTCTACGCTTTTTTTTTACGAACCGCGAAGGCGCTAAGAGCGCGAAGGAACAGGAGGAAGAAGGGCTAAGAGAAAAGAATGATAGCTTTGATATCAATCGCGGCCACAATCAATCTATAACCATACTTTCTCATTCTTCTTTCTTCCTTCTTCGTGTACTTCGCGTCTTCGCGGTTCATTCGTTCTTGGCTCGGACTTGGCGCTTGTTTTAAGTTTTTTTAACGAACCGCGAAGGCGCTAAGAGCGCGAAGGAAGAGGAGGAAGAAGGGTTAAGATGAGAGAATTATGCGTTTGATGCCTTCTTTGAGGATGGGAACGTTGAAGTTGATGAGCAGGCCTAGGTTTTTTTTGGTCATTTTTAGATAGGAGATAACTTGGGCGTCGTGGATGGGGGCTAGCTTTTCGACAGCTTTTAGTTCCACAACTAAGATATCGCCAACCAGAAAGTCTAATTGACCTTCGCCGACTCGATGACCTTTGTAGTTGATTGCTACTGGCTTTCTCGGCTCACAAGGTATCCCCCGCAGACCAAATTCAACTTCTAAGGATTCTTGATACACTGATTCTAAAAATCCTGGACCCAACAGCCGATGCACTTCAATCGCGGCCCCAATCGCTCTATAAGCCAACTGTTCCACCTGTTCGCCCAACTGTCTCATTCTTCTTTCTTCTTCCTTCGTGTCTGAAAGCGTCTTCGCGGTTCATTCCTTCTTCCCTCTCATTGATAATATAAACAGCATAACCGCTGTTCCCAACTCAAGCAAATAATCCCGATCGCACCCAGGCATTCTAAAATCAAAGGTAATTAACCTAGATTTCAACTCGGTACCGCATGGATACTAAAGCTTTTAAACGATCGCTCCAACAGTCTGAAAACTACCACCGCAAGGGTTTCGGACACGAAGCTGAGGTAGCTGACGTGATGCAGACAGCTTATCAAAGCAGCCTGATCCAGCAAATTCGCGACAACAATTACAGGCTCCAGCGCGGCTCCGTCACCATCCGGCTGGCTGAGGCTTTTGGCTTTTGCTGGGGGGTGGAACGCGCTGTGGCTATTGCTTACGAGACTCGCCAGCATTTCCCCTCGGAACGGATTTGGATTACTAATGAGATTATTCACAATCCGTCTGTCAATCAGCATTTGCGGGATATGGAAGTTGGTTTTATTGCTGTTGAAAAGGGACTGAAAGATTTTTCGGTTGTCGATAGCGGCGATGTGGTAATTTTACCTGCTTTTGGGGCTAGCGTCCAAGAAATGCAGTTGCTCAACGATCGGGGCTGCAAGATTGTTGATACTACTTGTCCTTGGGTTTCTAAGGTTTGGAATACTGTTGAGAAGCACAAGAAAAGGGATTATACTTCGATTATTCACGGTCAGTACAAGCATGAAGAAACAGTCGCCACCAGTTCTTTTGCTGATAAGTATTTGATTGTGCTGAATTTGTATGAAGCTGAATATGTCAGCAATTATATCTTGCACGGTGGCGACAGAAATGAGTTTCTTGCTAAGTTTAGCAAGGCTTATTCGGCTGGTTTTGACCCGGATCGGGATTTGGTAAGTGTCGGGATTGCTAACCAAACTACTATGCTCAAAACTGAAACTGAAAATATTGGCAAGTTGTTTGAAAAGACGATGATGCGCAAGTTTGGGCCGGAGAATCTCAACGAACATTTTCTGAGTTTTAATACTATCTGCGATGCGACTCAGGAACGGCAAGATGCTATGTTGGGTTTGGTTGAGGAAAAGTTGGATTTGATGCTGGTGATTGGGGGTTTTAATTCTTCTAATACTACTCACTTGCAGGAAATTGCGATCCACAAAGCTCTTCCTTCCTACCACATTGATTCTGCTGAGCGCATTTTACCGGGAAATCGCATCGAACACAAGCCTTTGGGTGGAGATTTGGTCGTGGCTCAAAATTGGCTGCCTGATGGTAATATTGTTGTCGGCGTGACTTCGGGTGCTTCGACTCCTGATAAAGTGGTTGAGGATGCGATCGATCGCATTTTGGCGATGAAAGCCGCTGTTATTGCCTAATTATCTTTAGGACTTGCGCGCGGGCGACCAGAAACCGGGTTTTTTACCAAAATATTTGCTCAAAACCCTCAATAAGGGTTCAAAAACCCGGTTTCTTTGTTCGGGTGCGTCCACGACTAATCTTCTTTCGGCACTGCACTCGCAATCATTTTCTCAGACTATAGCGGTTCTCAAGCGTGGTGAGGTATTCCCGGTTTGGCTATTGGCTATTGGCTATTGGCTATTGGCTATTGGCCGATAGTACCTCATCTTTCTGAGAACAGCTATATATACTTCAATTGCTCTAACACCATAAAATTATCCGCGTTAACCTGCGTTTATCTGCGGTTTCCCTAGCAATTTCTCCGCACCGTCCCCCAAATTATTTTTTTCATAAATCATGAAAAATTCGCCTTTTTTTTGGGGTAAAAACCTTGACAATGACCGCTTGACAAGGTATATTTTAGATCGTGGAAATAGTGGCAATTTTAAAATTAATGTCACCACTTCCATTATCTAAAATATACCCCAACAATCAAGACAAATCAATAGGTAAAAACTCCTTTTTTTGCGTCGCGATTTGAAATTGTCAAAGCAACCGAATTCGTAGGGTGCGTCGCCTTTGACAATCCTTAAAAAAATCGACAATCTGGTAGCGACGCACCTGTGATTCCGGTTCTAGCAAACAATCCTCGATTTCACTGTTTCCCAACCATATAATTTTTGGGTTTGTTTAGTTAACCCTAGAAGCTCCCAGGTGCGTCGCTCGCTTGATTGTCGATTTTTATGCAACGGTTTCAAGAAGAGCGACGCACCCTACAACTTAAATTATCCGCGTTAACCTGCGTTTATCTGCGGTTTCCCTAGCAATTTCTCCGCACCGTCCCCCAAATTATTTTTTTCATAGAGCGTGAAAAATTCGCCTTTTTTTTGGGGTAAAAACCTTGACAATGGTCGCTTGACAAGGTATATTTTATATAATGGGAATATTGGAAATTTTAAAATCAATGTTACCACTTCCATTATCTAAAATATACCCCAACAATCAAGAAAAATCAATAGGTAAAAACTCCTTTTTTTGCGCCGCGATTTGAAATTGTCAAAGCAGCAAAAGCGATGCCGCAGAAAATGGCAAATTAAGCTTGGCTCACACGGAGAGATTGTTTGTTTGCCGTCTCCTACCTAAGGAGGATGCGAGGGGGAGCGATACTAAACTAGAAACAAGATCGATCGCACGTTTGAGCCTGAAATTTATACAGTTTCGCCGCCGTGTCTGCCCGGGCAAAAAAACGATCGCCCGCATCGAGATCGAATAAAAAAAATCAGGACTCGCGCGCCGACTATTTCATGAATAAATCGCTGACTAGCCAAATCACCGCAGGCATCGGAATGGCCTTGGCGCTGCTAATTTTCAACGCGGCAACTTCCTACCGCAATACTCTCAAGTTAGTCGAAAACGAACGCTGGGTGAGGCACACTCAGCGAGTTTTAACCGAACTAGAAGCCACACTTTCCACGCTAAAAGATGCTGAAACCGGGCAGCGCGGTTATTTGCTGACGGGAGAAGAACGGTATTTAGAACCGTATCACGCAGCGATCGCCCGCGTCAACCAAGAAATAGACGGATTGCAGCAGCTAATCGTTGACAAGCAGCAACAACAGCGAACTCGTGACTTGAAAATTGCGATCGACTCTAAATTAGCCGAACTTGAAGAAACCATTAATGTGCGGCGCAAAAAAAACTTAGCAGCAGCCCTGGGGCTGGTAAAAACCGATCGCGGAAAGCAAATCATGGACGGGATTCGGCAGCAGGTAGCTGTAATGGTAGCCGAAGAAACTCAGCTATTGCACCAGCGCGCCCGAGAATCCCAAGCCAGCGCTAATTTGACAATCGTGACTTTTACCGTTGCTGCTGTAGTAGATTTGCTGTTGCTGGTGTTGGTTTTTTATTTGGTAAAGCGCGATCGCACTTGGCGCGACAATGCTGAAATCAAGCAAAATCAACTTTTAGAACAGCTAGAACACGATCGCAATTCCCTAGAATTAACCGAAGAACGTTTCCGCCTTGCCATTTTTAACGCGCCCCTACCAATTATGCTCCACGCTGAAAACGGAGAAGTTTTGCAAGTTAACTCGGCTTGGACAGAATTCTCAGGCTACAAATCCTCAGAAATTCCTACAATTGAAGATTGGACAGAAAAAGCTTACGGCAACCGCAAATCGCTAGTCCAACGAGATATTGAGTGGCTGCACAAATTAAACTCGCGCCTTTCTGAAGGTGAATATACGATTACTACAGCCAGCGGCGAAAAACGAATTTGGGACTTTTATTCTGCACCTTTAGGCAAGCTTTCCGACGGCAGAAGTTTAGTAATTAGTACCGCCATTGACATCTCTGCGCGCAAACAAGCAGAATCGGAAATTCGGATGCTCAACGCTACGTTAGAACAGCGAGTGGAACTCCGCACCAATCAATTGCAAGCAGCAAATGAAGAATTAGAAGCTTTCACCTATACTGTCGCCCACGATTTGCGCGCGCCCCTGCGGGGAATGCAGGGATTGGCTGAAGCTTTGTTAGAAGATTACGGCGAACTCCTCGACGAACTCGGTCAAGAATACGCCCAGCAAATTGTAAATTCTGGGCAACAATTAGAAGATTTGATCCAAGATTTGCTAGCATACAGCCGCCTGAGCCGCACTGATTTATCGCTGCAAGTTCTAGACTTAGAATCTGCTGTTGCCGAGGCAATTGCTATGATACAAGCCGATGCTAAGTCCAACGGCGCTCAAATCAATGTTCGATCGCCCTTATTGTCGGTAATTGCCCACCGCGTTACTTTAGTGCAAGTAATCGCAAATCTGCTCGCCAATGCTCTAAAATTTGTGGCAGGCGCATCGCCACAAGTGCAGATATGGGCTGAGGAACTTGAGATTCCTCAAGAAGGAGACACACACAGACAGACAGCGGGAGAATGGGAAAGAGGGACAGTGGGAAAGTGGGAGCATTCGCAGTTATTGATTACCAGTGGCCAATTGCCCGTTAGCGAAGCCCTGGAAGAGGATCGCATCATCCGTCTTTGGGTAGCAGACAACGGCATCGGTATTGCTCCAGAACATCAAAAACGGATTTTTCGCGTCTTTGAACGGCTGCACGGTATCGAGTCATACCCCGGAACTGGTATAGGATTGGCTATTGTACAAAAAGGAGTCGATCGCATGGGCGGTCAAGTTGGGGTGGAATCCCAATTAGGACATGGCAGTCGATTTTGGATACAACTGAGGAAAGGATGACGCAAACGCAGACGATTTTGCTGGTGGAAGATAGCCCCGTTGATATTCTGTTGATGCAGCGGGCGTTTCGCGATCGGGTTTTTACTAATACTTCGCTGCAAATTGTCCGAGATGGAGATGCAGCGGTTTTTTATTTAAATGGTGACGGAGAATACAGCGATCGCGAGCGCTATCCTTTACCTGCGATAATTTTACTAGATTTGAAGTTGCCCAGGCGATCGGGTCACGAGGTGCTGGGTTGGCTGAAGCAGCAGCCGGAACTAAAACGTTTACCGGTGGTTATTCTTACTTCTTCGAGGCAAACATTAGATGTCAATCAAGCTTACGATTTAGGGGTGAATTCTTATTTGGTTAAACCTGTAGGGTTTGCTTCTTTATCGGAAATGATGCAGAGTTTTGGCGAGTATTGGCTCAACCATACCGAACTGCCGGAACATATATAATTTTCTGGTTTGTAGTCGCGGTTTCCCGAGTTTTATGGCTCGTTTCGCCATTACCCGACTCTTCCTGGTAACGATTGATTTAATACCTCTTCCCAAAAAGAATGCAAGTGTTGGCCCGCGTTCCAAACCATGATATTCAGTCGATTTGAGATTTTAGATTGAATAATTTTAGATTTACTGGCATCATTAAATCTGGGAACTTGAACTAGCGTCTAAAATTTGAGGATCGACCCTGACGCTCGCGTCGGAAACTTGTACCCATTTTTGGGCAGGGTCATCATTTATTCCCAATTTTTTAATCTAAAATCTCAAAGATAAAATGGTATAAGTTGGTAGTGGGTGCGCGTGCTGTATCATCTGTTGCTGCGCCTCGAATCCAAGATTGACGGGAACCGTATCAACCGGGAGCTAAGGAATGACAATTAAATAAACACCAATTTTCATTATTATTGTGGGATGGGCCAGAAAGCCCGTCCAATCATAGACGGGCTTTCTGGCCCATCCCACAGACTTGTGAAAATTATTTAATTCACGATCCTACTAAATGGTGAGGCTGGGATTTTTAGGCAGGGCGTTGATTAATACAAGGTTCGAGAGAACACCTCAACTCATGTATTTGTTAGCAAATAGTGGCGAAAAAGTATCGAGAGCGCAAGCTGTGAGATATAATCAAATACAAGCAAATACAATCAACGTATTTCCCAGTCTCATTAAGTAGCCAACTAAAAATTGCAATCAGCGGTATTCCTGAATAACATATTCTTAGATTCAAGAATGTTTGCGCCAATACAAAAAGTCAAAACCCCATGCTGTCTATTCTGTTGATCGACGACAACCCGAACGATCGCCTGATGATCGAGCGAGAACTGAGGAAAAGTTTTCCAGATTTAGAAATCAAGTCGGCGATAGATGCCCCAACTCTCGAACAAATCCTGGGTGCAGGTGGTTTGGACTTGGTAATTACCGACTACCAACTGCGCTGGAGCGACGGATTAACTATTCTCAAACAAGTTCAAAGCCGCTACCCAAGTTGTCCGGTAATTATGTGTACCGACAGCGGCAGCGAACAAGTGGCAGTCGAATCAATGAAAGCGGGTTTGAGCGATTACGTGTTCAAAGGGCGGCACTTCAAGCGACTGGCGGGATCAGTGCGCGAAAGCATAGAAAAACAGCAGTTGCGCGAGAAATACGCGAAAACGTCGGCGCAGTTGGCAATGTCCGAGGAAAGGCTGCGGGTGGCGATCGAAGCCTCGCAAATGGGGACTTGGGATTGGAATATATTAACTGGCGAGGTGGTTTGGTCGGAGGGACACGAACTGTTATTCGGGTTGGAAAAAGGCAGTTTTTCGGGAACTTACGAAGCGTTTTTTGCCTGCGTTCACCCGGACGATCGCGATTCTATTGCTCGGGCGATCGCCTTTTCTTTAGAAAACAAAATAGAATACCAGCACGAATTTAGAGTGATTTGGCCCGACGGCAGCTTGCACTGGATCGCGGGTAGGGGGAAGTTTTTTTATGATGATACCGGTCAATCGGTGCGATCGATCGGCGTAGTATGGGATATTACCGATCGCAAGTTATCCGAAGCCAGAATACAGGAAAGCGAGGAAAATTTGCGCTTTGCCCTAGAAGCAGCTAACACAGTTGCTTTTACCTGGGATGTGGCATCCGGGGAAGTCCGTCGCTCGTCCAATGCCCAAAAACATCTCGGTTTGGGCCCGGACAGCACCGTTGGTACTTTAGAGCAAAAAAAGCATTTGGTACATCCAGACGATCGCGATAGCTTTTTGGCAGATTTGGATGCTGCACTCAGTGGCTCGGGAGTTTACGAGTCGGAACACCGCCACCTGTACCCCGATGGCTCCGTGATATGGCTTCACAACAAAGGGCGGGTGTCTTTTGACGCATCCGGTAAACCTGTGCGGCTGTTCGGCGTGGCGATCGACATTACGGCTCGCAAACAGTTAGAATACGATCGCTCGGAGGCTTTGGCGCGCGAGCGATCGTATTTGCACCGCCTGCAACAGTTAACCTCCGCCTCAGTTGCGCTCCACTCCACGCTGTCGGTGACAGACATCGTTCAGTTAGCGGCAGATAGCGCCCGCTCGATTCTTGAAGTCCACCAAGCAGCCGTCAACCTCAGCCCTTCCGCCAACTGGGATGCGGGAATTAGCAAGTTTTCCCTGTCAGAAAAATACGCGCTGTGGCAAGATTATTGCGAAGAACCAGACGGTACGGGGATTTACCAGGAAGTTTGCCAGCAGCAAAAGCCCATGCGAATGACTCAAAGCGAGTTAGAATCTCACCCGGGCTGGCGGGGGTTCGGCAAGGCTGCGGGGAATCACCCGCCGATGCGGGGCTGGCTGGCGGTACCGCTGACGGCTCGCGACGGCAGAAATTTGGGATTGATTCAGTTGTCGGACAAGTACCAGGGGGAGTTTGGCGAAGATGACGAAAGTATTTTAATGCAGTTGGCTCAGGCGGTGTCGGCGAGCATCGAAAACGCGCGGCTTTACGAAGAATCTCAGCAGGCAAATCGGCTGAAAGATGAGTTTTTGGCAACTCTTTCTCACGAATTGCGATCGCCCTTAAACGCGATTTTGGGCTGGGCGCAATTGCTGCGGCACCGCACTTTCAGTCCGGCTGCTACTGGGCGGGCACTGGAAACGATCGAGCGCAATGCTAAAATGCAAACTCAATTGATTGAGGATTTGCTGGATATTTCGAGAATTATTCGCGGCAAATTGACTTTAAATCCTTGTCCGGTAAATTTAATTTCGATGGTGGAAGGAGCGGTAAATACTGTGAGATTGGCTGCCGATGCTAAGTCGATCGACGTGCGGTTTGCAATTGTAGATTTGGGCTGCGATCGTGCTGAATTTTGCGAACCCTGGCAGGTTTATAGCAATCCCGAATCCGAGTTAAATCCGAGATTTTTGGTATCGGGAGACCCCGGCCGCTTGCAGCAGGTAATTTGGAATTTGTTGACGAATGCGATTAAGTTTACGCCGCGCGGCGGGCGAGTGGAAATCCGCTTGCAGCGATTTGATTCGGAGGTTGAGCTAACTGTTACCGACACCGGAATTGGGATTGCTGCGAATTTTTTGCCTTACGTGTTTGAGTCTTTCCGGCAAGCGGATGCTACGATTACTCGCAATTATAGCGGTTTGGGGCTGGGTCTGGCGATCGTCCGGCAGTTGGTTGAGATCCACGGCGGCAGGGTTTGGGCCCAGAGTCCGGGACTGGATATGGGTTCTACTTTTACTTTCCGCCTCCCTTCGATTGCGGTAAATTCGATCGTCGGTGAGGAAGCGCCGATGTTGGCTGGCGGTGGTAATTTAGAGGGAGTTAAAATTTTGGTGGTTGATGACGAGGTTGATTCGCGGGAATTTATGATGTTTGTCTTGGAAGATTCCGGGGCGGCTGTCAGGGCTGCATCGTCTGCTGCTGAGGCGTTTGAGGTGGCTTCGGAGTTTGTGCCGGATGTTGTGGTCAGCGATATCGGAATGCCTGAGGAAGACGGCTATTCGCTGCTGTTAAGGCTGCGTTCTCTGGCAACCCAAAGCGGCAGGAAGTTTCAGGCGATCGCCCTGACGGCCTATGCTAGAGATGAAGACCGCGCGAGGGCTTTGAAAGCTAGTTTCGATCGGCATCTGGCTAAACCCGTGCAACCCGATGTTTTGGTGGAGGCGATTGTCAGTTTGAGGCAGCAGGCGATCGCAATTTAAAATAACTCAATTAATCATTAGTAATTATGTTTGTAGTGAGGACTTTAGTCCGCATCAAAATCCAAGGACTAAAGTCCTCACTACAA
>NZ_JAUBUN010000047.1:0-21693 GCF_036702665.1 Microcoleus sp. Aus8_D2 | reverse complement strand
ACCTCAATCAAATTGGTTTGTAGTGAGGACTTCAGTCCGCATCAAAATCCAAGGACTAAAGTCCTCACTACAAACCTCAATCAAATTGGTTTGTAGTGAGGACTTCAGTCCGCATCAAAATCCAAGGACTAAAGTCCTCACTACAAACCTGTCATAAAATGCCGATCGAATAATGAGTTTGTGTTAATATGCTAAAATATCCAAAAACCACGCGGTAATTAAGTGGACAAACTTCAGACAGACATAGAGGCAATTTGCTCTCAGATTGAGGCCTTGCGTCGGGAACGCCAGCAGCTTAGCATTGGCGCTGCGGCCCCCGTCGGTGATTCGCCCCAAGCCATCGCCGATGCTTACCGCCGGCACGCGAGGGAAACAGCAGAAGTGTCAGCAGAAGTCAAGGGCATAGATGATGCGATCGCAGCTCTGTCAGCTCAACTGAATCAGAAACAGCAGCTATCGGTAAACTTGCAAAGAATGAGTCCGATGGAGGAGCAAGTTGAAGAGGGAAGAGAGCTCGCTCGCGGACACGCGGAACGGATTAACGAACTGGCGGCACAATTGGCGGGAGAAGTGAAGGAACTTAAAGCCATTGCCGACCAAATTAGCCCCAGCTACTGGCAGGTTTATTACAAGCCTTTTATTACCGGTTTTAAGAGTATTTCTGTTCCCTACGTGCGATCGGACGGGGATGTTTGGACTATTGTCAATCGAGTAGTTTGAGAGGCTGCGGGAGCAGAAATCGGAAGCAGTCAAAACATTTTTTTCTGTCCCTATTCCTCTTGCTCAACCCCGCAGCAGTTGCTTAATCGTACCCACCAATTCCTGAGGGTGAAATGGCTTGGCGATGTAAGCGTCGGCTCCTTGTTTCATTCCCCAGTAGCGATCGAACTCTTCGCTTTTGCTCGAACACATTACCACTGGCAAATTCTGAGTTTTGGGGTCGCTTTTGAGTCGGCGACAGACTTCGTAGCCGTTCATCCGGGGCATCACGATATCCAGAACAACTAAATCCGGGCGGTTGGCTTTGATTTGCTCTAGAGCTTCTACGCCATCACTAGCTACCGTGACGTTGAGTCCCCTACCTTTGAGCAAGTCGGCGATCATCTCCCGCAGAGTGACGCTATCATCAACAACCATAACTGTACTCATAGAATAATCCCTACCAAGTTTCTGGGTTGAAACGTTCACATTAACGTTTACATTCACGTTCACCTTCAAAGGTGTCTTTGCCTGATTGAGATTGCGCTCTGCTAGATGTAGTTTACCCACTTTTGCTGATTTCCCAATCATTTTTTGAAGAATTATCGCGAAATAAATATCAGCGCAATCTCGGTTGACACCCGAGGCTATGTCCGTTAGTCTATCATTTTCTTTCTCAAATGGTACTTTTGTCAAAAAATGGTGGTGCAGCTTGGTTGTGCGTTTCCGGCCCACCGACGGCGGCGCGCCGCCACCTGCATCAAAATTTGTCTAATTTTGATTTTTTGTACCTAAAGCCGATAGTTTTTGGTCGTAGAGCGTCTCTAAACCGACCGGGCGCTGCCGGTAGCTGTGACGGTCGTTTTTGCATCCGTTAGCCACAATTCCCAAGACGGAAGCTCCAGAAATTTTTAATTCTTCTAAAACTTTGCGAACTTGCGCTCGGTCTGTTTTGGCAATTTGCACGACCATAATCGTAGCGTCTGTGTGAGCTGCGATCAAGTGAGCGTCTGCCAAGCCTGCTAGCGGCGGGGTGTCATAAATCACTAAGTCAAAAAATGCTTGAAATTGCTCCATCAGATACTGCATTTTTTTGGAAGAAAGCAGTTTGATCGGATCGGGGGGAATTTGGCCGGCGGTGAGTACGAACAAATTGTCTTGATTGAGCGCTCGCTGAATCGCGTCGTTGAGGCTGATATCTGTGGAGATGGCATCGCCCAGGCCCCGCACGTTCGGGAGTCCTAGCTTAGTGTGCAGTTGCGGGCACCGCAAATCTGCATCTACTAACAATACTCGCTGTCCGACTGCTGCTGCTGTGGCGGCCAGGTGCAAAGCTACTGTAGATTTGCCGTCTCCGGCTACCGCGGAGCTCACTAAGAGCGATCGAATCGCCGTACCTGCACTGAGCAAGTGAATGTTCGTGTAGAGCGATCGAAATGCTTCTAAAAATTGATAGTCCAACTCCCTAAAAATACTTTTCCCCCCCAGCATCCCAGCAGTAGGTGCAGCTTCTAGAGGTTCGAGAACTTGCACTTGCGACTTCGAATTCGATCGAGCCGATGTTAATTTCCTCGGTCTCGCTGGCGGTCGGCGCTTGACTTTTTTGCTAAACGGAATCACCCCGATCACCGGCAATCTTGTGGCTATTCTCAGTGATTCTGGGGTATGGAAAACAGTATTTAGCACCTCTACGAGCAAGCCGACTGCTATGCCCAGCAGACCGCTTAAAATTACTGCCAGCACTAACTGTTTTTTGGTTTGTATGACTGTAGCTGCGATCGGCCTGTTGAATTTGTCTAGCGGAATTTCCGGAGGATTGATCAGCACCCAGGGTATTTGCTGCTGAGCCGCATCAATCCGCAAGGCTTCTCGTTTTGCCAAAAAGTCCGACAAACTCTTAGTAACAACTTGCTGTTCCCGCACTAAATTGTCGTATTGTCTCGTTGTCACTGAAAAATTTCTAATTTTTTGGTTGAGATCCTTTTGGAAAGTAGTCATTTCGCGATCGCGCGCCTCAACTTCTTTAATTTGGCTGTCTAAATTTCCCATCACCACTTCTTTGGCTTGTTGAGTTGCTGTTAAAATCAGTTCTTCCCGACTTTTTCGCAGTGCTAAAACTGGCAAACTGTCATCTCTGTACTGAGCTAATTTTAGGGAGAGGTCTGAGTCTATTTTCTGGATTTGACCTAAGAGTCCGGCGTAAGCTTGTCCTTGAGTCATCAACACGCCAACGGGGTTATTTTCCTCGAGTAATTTTTGATAGCTTTGGTAGAGAGTACGCATCCCTTTTAACTGTACTTGCAGTGCTACTTGCTGTCCCCGAATGCTTTGAACTTGTTCTGACAGAGATTTTCCCTCTAGCTGCGGGTCAAACAAGTTGCTATTCTGCCGCAGTCTTTGGACTTGCAGTTGCAGAACTTCGACTCTTTCTCGCAGCTTTGGCATCTCCATATCTATAAATTTAATGCCTTGATTAATTCCCGTCAGCCGCTGCTGCAAGCTGTACTCTAGATAAGCTTTAGAAACCTTATCCAATACGCCGTAAATTTTCTTGGGATCTGAATCTTTGTAGCGAACTTCTAAAATTTTTGTGCCTTGCTGTTTGCCATCTTTTCCGTAGCTGAGCCGGTTGATCGACAGTTTTGACATCAGTTCGGTGTATGTCAAGTTGGGATTCCAAGCTCGCAAGTCCTGAAGCACAGGCTGCATCATTTTGGGACTGCGCAAAATCCTAATTTGGGTTTCGTAGTCTACTAAGCTAATTCCTTCTATATTAATTTTTGCTAAGTCGGCAGCGACGGTGTTGTCTAATTGTTTGGATAGCAAACCTTCAGCAGTGGCTGGTTCTACTAACAGGGAAAAGGAGCCTTCATACTCGAGCGTTATCCTTTTAGAAGTGGTGACGATCGCAGTTCCTGCGAGGGCGCTCAAAGCAATTGTGGCTGCTGCCATGACCAGGATACGGCGGCGCAGGACTCCGAACAGCCAGGACAAGTCTAGCTTTTCTTCCTCTGTCTCCTCGACGAACCTATCTCTGTAGTTCTGAGCCGAGAAGTCCGGCAGTTTGCCATTAGATTTTGGTGTGAAGGGTTGGTAATCTTGTCTGCTATCCATATTCAGCCTGGGTATTTTTGAGGTTTATATTTGTGATGTTGATATTTTTGAAGCTGCCACGCCGCGACGCCAGAAATCCTATTGTTTAATTTATTCTAGCCTTTCTCAGGAATTATCCACCTCACCAGCAACTTTCTTACCTGAATAAACCTCGGAGAACGTTTATAAAATTTAACACTCCGGTAGCTGGTCCGACAGGCCCGACTATAGTGTTCATGCGGTCTATGAAGTTGACGAGACCGCTGCGGGATACGATAATCATGTCGTTGTTGCGAAGTTGAGGATTGATTTCTTCGTTAATACCTTGAGTTAAATCGACTACGATCGTCCGTTTAGTAGCTGTACCGTCGTTATTGAGGCGGACTAGCTCAACTTTGTTCCTTCTAGCTCTGGTATTCTCGTAGCCAAAAAAACCTCTGGAAATTAAAGCTTGATTGAGGGTGGCATTAGCTGGCAGCCTCAACGGATCGACGGATGTTCTGACTTCTCCTACTACAAAAACGTTGATGCCGGGGGGAGCAAAGTTAGTGTTAGCCAGGGTGCCAGCTTCGGCGGGGTTGACGATAGTTACTTTGGGAACGACGATCGTGTCTCCCTGCTGGAGGATGGTATCTTGGGCGCCGTCGCCGGACTCTAGGAATTGCCACAGGTTGACTGGAATAATTTGTTCGCCTCTTCTGGTGACGCGGCGCACTTGAATTTGGCGGATGTCGGCTTCGGAGGTAATTCCACCTGCAAGCTGAATGGCGCGGATGACGGTGGGGAAGCCTTCTCGGCTGAGGTCGCTGTTGGTGTTGCCACCGATGACGACGTAAGCCCCCGGGCGGGTGACTTGACCGACGATGGAGATCGATCGAGGTTTTTCAGGCGGCGGTGAAAAGTTGGCGATCGCGAATTGGCGGGCTTCTGCTTGGTTGAAGTTGGTGACGGTAGGGATCACAATTGTGTCTCTGTCTTGCAAAATGATATCTTGGGAAATGTCTCCTTCTTGCAAGAATTTCCACAGGTTGACATTAAGCACTTGGTCTGGGCCGTCGGGTTGGGGACGGCGGACGCGGATGTTGCGGATGTCGGCGACGCCAGTGACACCTTCTGCGAGCCTGATGGCTTGGGTGACGGTTGGGTACTGGACACTCGGCGCCGCCCCCGGGCCTGGAGTGAGGGTGATCGTGAAGTTTCCGGGCCTGGTGACTTCTCCGATGACGCCGACGTTGAGGGGGCGGGCGGCGACGAGGCTGACAGTGACTACGGGGTCTTTGAGGATGCGGCGGTAGGCATTGCGGATGGTATTGGTCGCTTCTACTAAGGTGCGGCCGCGGATGGAGATCAGACCGATCAGCGGGAGGTTGACAGAACCGTCTGAGAGGACTTCGTAGCCGCGGGTGAGTTCGGGTACTTCGAGTATTTCTACTTGGATACGATCGCCACCGCCGAGTTTGTAGCTTTCCGGGGATCTTCTAACGCCCGCAGGCGGTGTTGTGACAGCGCCGGGACGCAATGGGAGTTGCGCCGTTGCACAAACCGGCAACCCGAGGGAAAGACTCGCGCAGGCGATCGTCCACAAGGTCAAACTCAAGACGGGCGCGGTTATTTGTTGTTTGGGAAAATCAGCGTTAACCACAGGCTACATATTTTATCTGAGGATCATTCACCAGTTTAATCGCTCACCATTCAAATGCGATGTCGAGATCAGATACAAAGAAAAAAAATCATCCAATTTTCTTCCCCTCCCCCCTCCCGGCACTTATCTAGAAGGCAGAATTCAACAAACCCTCGGTATTCCCGAACGCCTCTCCTCCTCACCAACCAACAGACAATTTAGATCCGCAGCAGCTTACATAGAAGGATCGCGGGCGACAACTGCCTCGGTTTATTGTTATTTTGGTGGAATTAGCCCGCTGCTAAATTAATAGTTTTCTCAGAGAGGGTAAATATTTATGGCAAGAATGATTAAGGAACTAATTTTCAGCAATAATTTGTTGCTGATGATATTGGGTGTCAGTGGATTGACGATCACTCTGTTCATATTTCAGATTGCCAGCAAAAAAAAATTCGGTGTTACTTTTGAGAAATGGTTTGCTATTTTGTACATTTTCATATCTCCTCACGTCAATGTACCTCCTTTTAATTACCTGCATTTTATCAATCTTACTGAAACTAATGGCGCTGCTATCAATCAGCTTCCTTTGGTCTTTTATCCCTGGTTATCATTTATTTTATTGGGAAGAATCCTTGGTTTTTTCAAAAATAAGTTTGTAGAAGGATTGTCATTTTTACTTCTGAGAAATCCTGCTTTTTCGCTTTATTGTTTGCTACCAATAACATCTACACTGTGGTCGCTAGTTCCTGATATTACGCTGAAAGCGGGGATGGCATTTACAGGTTTTACTATTGTTGCTTTTTATATAGGTGCGCGATATGAGTGGCACGAACTATCAGGCTTGGTGCGATGGGGCTATACCTCGATCGGTATAGTTAGTTTTTTGCGACATCCGAATGTGGGACGGGAATTTGCAGGAATTACGAGTCACAAAAATTCTCTGGGCAGCATTATGGTGGTGAGTACAGCACTTTGGTATCTGCACTATTCCCAAGGTGCTAAAACTCAGAAAGAACGGTGGATAGCTCTCTTATTCATGTTGTTTTCCTTTTATTTGGTGAGATCTACTAGCTCTGGGGGTTCTCTAGTTAATAGTTTGATGCTCATAGCTGTAGTATCATCTTTAAGTTTTTTGAGCAAGTTAAAGTTTCAATGGGCATTTACTTGTATTGTCGGCTTTACGGTCTTCGGTATCATAGGTAGCGTTTATATAATAGACAATTTAGAGTCCATTGTTGTCGGAGGTTTGGGAAAGGATTTGACTTTGACAGGACGCACGGAGTTCTGGCCACAATTAATCGCGGCTGCCAACCAGCGTCCTTGGTTTGGCTATGGATTTGATGGATTTTTTCAACAAGATTTACTAGGTAAGGAAACCCCAGCTTATTATATATATACTCCGAATGGATTTCAACCTAAAACTGCTCATAATGGCGCTATAGCAGTATTGCTCTTTTTCGGCTATCCGGGACTGATACTAATCTTAGTTTCTCTGTTGACTAATCTAATTTTGGCCGTCAGGGAACTGAGCCGCAGCCCGCTATCTGAATCGGGAATACCGATTATTTACTTAGTTTTTATTATTTTGAACAACATAACTGAAGGTTCTCTAGGTGATATTGGGGATGTCTGGCTTGCCTACGTGTTAATAACAGTTAGACTCAGTATCGATAGTGGCAAATCTCCATCCAGCAACCGCCACATTTACGGACGGGATTTGCCACCGCGATCTGCATCCAGATTGAATCCCGATTAACTTGCAGAAGTTAAAAATCGATCGAACTATGATATACTATATTAATGAGCCTGGTTTTTGATTAATTCCCCAGTGCTCGAAAAGTATAGTATATTTATTTCTGACAAGGACTGAAAAATTTCTGATGTTAGATAAGCTAAACGCGGTCAGTCAAAAGCTCGGCCCCGGCCTGCGCCTGGTACTCGGCAATCTGGCTTGGCTGTTGACAGACCAAATTTTGCAGATGGCTCTGGGTCTGTTGGTGGGGGTGTGGGTAGCTAGATATCTAGGCCCGGAACAATTTGGCTTAATCAATTATGCGATCGCCTTTGTTTCACTGTTCGCTTCGGTGGCAACAATGGGATTGGGTACTCTGGTAGTGCGGGACATTGCTCGCAATCCCGACTGCAAAGAAGAGACTCTGGGGACTGCTTTTGCCATACAATTAGCAGGCGGAATCATCACTTTATTGCTCACGGTGATAGTGATTTCAATACAGAATCCCCATGACAGCTTAACTCGTTGGCTGGTGGCGATCATCGCCGCCGGAACTATTTTTCAATCCTTTGAAACAATAAATTTTTGGTTTCAATCTCAAGTTCAATCTAAGTACACAGTTGTTGCTAAAAATTTCGTATCATTACTGGTTGCAGGACTCAGAATCGGATTGATTCAACTCAAAGCACCGCTGATTGCTTTTGCTTGGATCAGGTTGGGAGAGGTGGCATTGGGGGGATTGGCGATCGCGATTGTCTATCAAAGCAAGGGAAATGATTTAAAGCTGTGGCGAGTCAGTTGGCAGCGAGGCAAAGAACTGGTTCAGGAAAGTTGGCCGCTGGTGCTGTCGGGCTTGGCGGTTTTTATTTATTCCAAAATCGATCAGATTATGCTCGGTTCTATAAATAAAACTGAGTTAGGATATTATGCAGTTGCAGTCAAACTCTCGGAAATATGTGATTTTTTGCCTGTGATTATTGCTTCTTCTATTTTCCCTAAACTCGCACAGTTAAGAGAAAAAAATTATGGCGAATACTTAAAAAACTTTCAGATTTACTCAGATGCCATGTTATTTTTGTGGTTGGGAGTGGCACTACCAATCTCTCTGCTAGCTCCTTTCATAGTCCAGACTTTATACGGCGAGCAATATACAGAGTCAGCCCGGGTGTTGTCAATCTACGTTTGGGCTCAATTTGGCAGTAACTTCGGTGTAGCTAGAAATACCTATTTTGCGCTTGAAGGTCAACTGCGATACGGTCTTTACTTGACAGTTATTGGATCTGTTTTTAATATAGTGTTGAACTCTCTACTGATTCCTAAATATGGAGCTTTTGGAGCAACGACGGCAACTTTAATCACTTATTTCTATGTAATTATTTTAGTCAACTTTTTGATTAAAGAACTGAGACCTTTTGGTAATTTAATCCTGAATTCGCTTAATTTATACAAGGCTGCTTCCAGGCTGAGAGGATTGATCAAATGATTGAAATTAAACCCAAGCTCCAACATCGATCGCACTGTCCCTATTCTGGCCAAATACTCAAACCTGTCAAAGTATTGTGGCAAGGTGCCCGCGTCTGTGTTGTGTCTGAGTCTCCAGAAGGCGGCGAAATCATTGACGAGTTGAGAATTGGGCACGCCGCTCAAACGGGTTACAGCATTAACTTAGCTGAAGGAACAACTTTTAGCGACGACAAATATGCGGAAGAATTTTTAGCAAAACCGTTGCTCAACTCTCTGCAAAATCCTCAAAACGAACAGCTAGAAATTTCTCAAGAAATCTTCAAATCTTACCAGCGGGTAATCGTATTAAACTGCATTGATTATCTTTACGGACACAGCCTTTTAAAGTTGCTCAACGCACAGAGGCATTTAGAATCTCACCCAGAGTTGGGTTTGATTGTCATTGTCCAAAAATTTATGAGGTGGATGGTTCCCGAAGGAGTTGCAGAAGTCTGGACAGTACCTATATCCCTGAAAAATGGTCAGTGTTACTATCCCAGTTTTGGCGAGTTTGTCAGCAAACAGTTAGAACGTTTTGATGAAGTTTACGTCAGTGAAGCCTATTCTCACCCCAGTCGATTTGATATTAGTAAATTTACGGGGGTTCCCAAACACGATTTTGACAAAGAAGAATACAAAATTACTTTTGTATGGCGGGAAGATCGCCTGTGGTGCAATAATTTACTTTTCAAAGTTTGCCGAAAACTAAAAGCGATCCAAATTCCTTTAAGTATTCAAAATTGGCACGTGCAGAGGTTGTTTACAAAAATGCGAAAATTGCTGCCTTCAGCTAAGTTTGCAGTTGCAGGTTTAGGCAAAAGCACTAGCTTTCCTGAGTGGGTAGAAGATTTGAGGGTGGATAAGTTTGATGAAAAAACTGAGAGGCAAATGTGTGAGGTTTACTCTGAGAGTCGCTTGGTGATAGGCATTCACGGTTCCAATATGTTGCTGCCTTCGGGGCACGCTGGTATGACGATCGATATGATCGATGAAAGGTGGGGCAATTTTGCTCAAGATATTTTATATCAAGAAACAGACCCCAGACTGTCTTCGTTTCGCTATCGATATCTGCCGCTGGCGACTAGCTTGAGTAACTTAGCGCATATTGCTTCTGAAATGATTATCAAGCGATCGGATTTCTATTTTCACATGACGGGCGATTCCCTACCCTTCGGGAACCCCTACGGGGAACGGGATAGCTTCGCTTCACGGCTTTAATTGACTTCACACTTTAAATATAACAGGAGATATACACCATGAATGACAGCGGTTCTGTTTACATAGTTACGGGAATGTGCTGCGATGAAGAAGGCCAGGAAAGTAAATATCCCCAGGGATCGGATGCTAAATCTTCTTCGGAAAAATTTCAATCAGTTTACTGGCGATGTGCGGTGGTATATTTTGCTTCCAGCGTTAGAAATAACCCGGAAGCTCAGCATATCTTATTTACGAATGCCGATCGCATTCCAAATATTGAAAGCTTTAACACCGTTGAGTTTTTAGAGAAAATCGGAGTTAAAGTTGTCCAGATTCCATTTACCTATCAGCCACCGATTGAATACTACCACGCCTTCAGAAGTACGTTTTTTAAGTTTGACATTATTCAATATTTGAAAAATCATTCAGACTTAAACGATCGCTGTATCGCTTTAGACTCTGACTGCGTGTGGGTAAACTCCGCCGATCGCATAATTGCCGATATTGAAAAACAAGGTTTGGTCACCTACGATTTGTACGAACCTGATGACAAAATAATTAGCGGCTTAACCAGGCGAGAAATGCAGAAAATTTATGAGGAATTAGGCTATAAAGTAGATGAGCCTCCCAAGTATTTTGGTGCAGAATTTATCGTAGGAAGCGGCAAGCACATTAAAATATTGTCCGACGAAGTAGACTCGATCTGGGAGACTTGCTTGCAAAGATTTGCCGCAGGAAAGACCAAATTAAATACAGAAGAGCAGATGCTCACCTACATTTACAATAAGCTGGGATATGCTCGCAGCAGCGGCAATGCTTATTTTAATCGAGTGTGGACATCGCCGATACATTGTACGGCAACTGAGGCTGATTTTAAAATGGATGTGTGGCATTTGCCAGCAGAAAAAGGATATGGGATTAAGCGACTTTTTGCACAAGTTGCTAATCCTAACTCTGATTTTTGGAGTAGGCCTGTAGGAGAACAGTTTCTTAAATATGTTGCGGGTTATATGGGCATACCAAAGCGTAATGTTTCTAAGACGGTTTTGGATATGTTTGACAATAGAATTTCTGGCATAAACAGAAGATTGGCGAAAGTCACAGGTGTTGTTAACAATTAGCAGATTGGAGTTGTATAAATGTTCGATCGACCATTAAAAACCCCCGTCGCGTTTATTATTTTCAAACGTCCCGAAGAAACTCAGAGAGTATTTGCAGAAATTCGCAAAGTCCAGCCCTCAAAATTGTTAGTAGTTGCTGACGGGCCGCGGCCGGACAAGCCGGGAGAAGATGGGCAATGTGCTGCTACTCGGGCGATTATTGAGCAGGTGGATTGGGAATGCGAAGTTTTGCAAAATTATGCCGAGACTAATTTGGGCTGTCGCCAGCGAGTTTCTAGCGGGCTAGATTGGGTGTTTGATACGGTGGAAGAGGCGATTATTATTGAGGATGATTGTTTACCTGATAGTACATTTTTCTACTTTGCAGAAGAGTTGCTCGAACGCTACCGATACGATGAACGAATTATGTCGATATCCGGACAAAACGTGCAGTTTGGCAAGCAGCGAACTGATTATAGCTACTACTTTTCTCGCTACACTCACTGCTGGAGTTGGGCGAGTTGGAGGCGAGCTTGGCGACACTACGATCTAGATATGAAGCTGTGGCCGTCGGTTCGAGATGGCAATTTTTTGATGGATGTATTGGGAGATGCTCATGCTGCCAAAAGCTGGACGAAAACTTGTCAGTTGTGTTACGAAAAAGCTATTGATACTTGGGATTTTCAGTGGACATTTGCGAGTTTTATTCAAAATGGTTTGAATATTTTGTCTAATGTCAATTTAGCTGCAAATATCGGACATGGAACGGGGGGAACTCACACGGATGACATCAACAGTCCCTACAATAATATGTCTGTTGAACCGATCGCCTTTCCTCTAAAACATCCTCCGTTTGTGATTCGGGACGCCCAAGCCGATCGCTTTACTCAAGAGAGTTTATATGATTACGATCCAAAATTGGTTAAGAAAGTCCAGCGCAAAATTAAAGAATTTTTGAAAAAGTAAGTCAGCATGAGTTAAGGATGTTTTGATGAAAGTTCTGCTGGTCAGTAATTACGATACTAAAGGTGGTGCTGCAAGGGCGACTTATCGCCTGCACCAGGGCTTGCAAAGTATGGGGGTGGATTCCGAAATTTTGGCTGGTTATAAGTTTAGTGATGATGAAACGGTGCGGTTGATGCCGACAAAGTTAGGAGAAAAGTTTAAGAGTCTCAGAGCTAAATTAAATAGATTGCCGTTAAAAGTTTATCCAAAACTGGGTCAGGTAATTTTTTCGCCGCAATGGGTTCCTGATTCCTTGGCTTCGGAAGTTGCCAAAATTAACCCCGATGTGCTTAATTTGCACTGGGTGTGTGAAGGTTATATGCAGGTTGAAACCCTGGCTAAGTTTAATAAACCGGTGGTTTGGACGCTGCACGATATGTGGGCGTTTACGGGTGGGTGTCACTACAGTGAAAATTGCGATCGCTATCTTGATGCTTGCGGTGCTTGTCCGCAACTGCACAGCACTAAAGATGCTGATATTTCTCGTTGGATTTGGCAGCGCAAAGCTCAAGCTTGGCAAAATTTGGATCTGACTTTGGTGACTCCGAGTCATTGGTTGGCTGAATGCGCGAAATCTAGTTCTTTGTTGGGAAAATATCCAGTTAAAGTAATTGCTAATGGTCTTGATGCTGAAGTCTACAAGCCGCTGAACCGATCGCAGGTGAGAGATAGTTTGAATTTGCCTCAACATAAACAGTTGGTGTTGTTTGGGGCGATGCAGGGTACGGGCGATCGCTGGAAGGGTTTTCCGTTGCTGGTTCCGGCTTTGCAAAGCCTGAGTAAGTCGGGATGGCAAGATAAGATTGAACTTTTGGTTTTTGGGTGTTCTGAGCCTGAAAGTCCGATCGATGTTGGTTTCAAAACTCATTATTTAGGCAGGTTGGATGATACTACTTTGTCACAGGTTTATGCGGCGGCGGATGTGATGGTTGTACCCTCGCGGTACGAAGCTTTTGGTCAGACGGCATCGGAAGCGCTGGCTTGCGGTACGCCTGTGGTGGCTTTTGATGTGACGGGATTGAAGGATATTGTCGATCGCAACTACAATGGCTATTTAGCCCAACCCTATGATAGCGAGGATTTAGCGCGAGGGATTGCTTGGGTGCTAGAAGATGGTGAGCGGCACCAAAAGCTTTGTCGCAACGCACGAGAGAAAGTTGAAGCCAAGTTTACCTTAGAAGTGCAAGCTCGCGAGTATCAAAATCTTTATCAAGAAGTTTGCCAAGCTCATCACTAGGTAAAAGTAATTAAATCTAGAAATTTTAGGGTATTGAGAATGCCTGTTTTTGGGTGTGTGTTGGTATATTTTCGGAGAGTAGACGTGTTGATTGCTACGTCAGGGAATTAGAGTCTGGGCAAAGCTGGAAAATCAAAAAATAAACGCTCGACTAAATATCTTGATACTTGCGACAGATTAAGTTAATAATTGAATAGGACTCGAAGTCGATCGGCATTGTCGATCGCCCGAGGACACTTTTATACCAATTTTGCACAAACAGCCCAATATTTGATATAGATGGAGCAGATAAGTATAGCAGTTCTGATGACTTGCCATAACCGCAAGTTAAAGACTTTGGCCACTCTAGAGTCGCTGTTTAAGCAAAAATTAACAAGTGAAATTGCACTCAATGCTTATCTGGTAGATGATGGCAGCACTGATGGCACAGCAGAAGCAGTACAGCAAACATACCCTCACGTCAAGATTTTTTCTGGAGATGGTAACTTATTTTGGAATGGAGGAATGCGGGTTGCTTTCAGCGAAGCTATGAAAGACGATCCGGACTACTATGTCTGGCTCAACGACGACACCGTACTCGACCCAGAAGCTCTAAACGACCTGCTGACCACCAGTAATGAGTTAATTAAAAAAGGAGAAAAAAAGGCGATCGTCGCCGGCTCTACTCGCGATCCAGAAACCGGTGATTTTACTTACGGCGGTATAGTCAAGATTACCCCATTACTTCCCTTTAAATTTCGCTTCCTCAAACCTACAAAAGCAGCTCAGCCTTGTGACAGCATGAATGGTAACTGCGTGTTAATTCCCCGCAGCGTCGTTGAACTGGTTGGCAATCTCGATCCAGCCTTTATTCATTATCTATCAGATTGGGAATACGGCCTGCGTGCCCGACAAAAAGGCTGTACAGTTTGGATAGCTCCAGGCTATCAAGGAACCTGTTCTGCCAATCCGCAGTCAACAACAATAGCGGCTGCCAATATCAGTGAAGGCTTGGAAAAAATGAACCAACCCAAGGGTTTAGCTTTTAAAGATGCTACCCTTCAACCCTGGGAAGAGTGGAAAGTTTTTGCTCAGCGTCACGGTGGTTTATTCTGGCCAGTGTATTGGTTGCTACCTTACAGAAGGTTGGTTTGGTTGTCAGTTTTAAGCAAACTGGGATTGACTAAAAACAAAACTGAAGGTGAATAGCATGGTCGATGGAGATGATTTGCGCGTCGCTTGGCTGGTTCCAGAAGTAGAATTGGGTGCATATTGGCAGCCTGTATTGAGAGAATTTACAAAAGTATATAAGAATACTGTGTTTTATACCGGTCGCGTTTGGTCTGGGTTCGATCCGACGCTACCGGGAGCATCAGCAATTAAGTTGGTAGGGGAGACTAAATTTGTCGAGACCCAAAAGATAGAAACAGGATACGATCGCGGTTTCATCGCAGTATCACCTAGCATCATCGGTCACTTGCTCAAATTTAGACCTCAAGTAGTTTTTCCGCAAGCTTTTTCTTTGTGGACTGTCTTGGTAATCCTCCTCAAACCGCTTTGTCAATGGCGAGTTGCAATTATTTATGATGGGAGTTCCCCGAACACTGATTTTCGAGATTCGAGTTTTCGGACATTCGCCAGACGGGTTATAGCTAAGTTTGCCGATGCTTTTGTTTCTAACAGCCAAGCCGGGAAAAGATATTTGGTGGAAGTTCTCAATGTACCGGAAGAGCAAGTTTTTACGAGAACTTATTTAGTTCCTGATGCGGAAACGCTGCTGAAACCTTTGGTAACAACTAAGCCGCTAAATTTAGATGTCAAACAGCCAATTTTTTTGTATGTAGGACGGATCACAGCGAGAAAAGGAATTAAGACGCTGTTAGAAGCTTGTGATCTGCTCAAAAAGCAAGGATATTCTGATTATACTTTACTAATTGTTGGCAAGGGCGACCAGCGAGATGAGTTGGAAGCTTTTATTAAAGAGCAAGATTTCCCCGATCGAGTAAACTGGGTGGGATGGGTTGATTACGGAAGTTTGGGAGCTTATTTTCAGCTTGCTGATATTTTTGTTTTTCCTACTTTTGAGGATGTCTGGGGCATGGTTGTACCGGAAGCAATGGTGTTTGGGAAACCGGTATTGTGTTCTAACGGTGCAGCTTCCTGTGAGTTAATTGCATCCGGGAAAAACGGTTATATTTTCGATCCTAGCAATGCCAAGGAGTTGGCAGAGAAGATGCAGATTTTTATCGGTCGTCCCGATTTGATTGAATCGATGGGAGAGTGTTCGCGACAGCTAATTTCTCAAAAAACTCCTGAAACAGCAGCCAAAGCTTATGTCGAAGTTACATCTTTTCTAATGGGTAAGAGGTGAAGTTATGCAAGGAGAAATGTACGGAATGTAACGGATGTAACCGATTTAAAGGATCGATTCCCAATTCCCAATCCCCCATTCCCCATGCCCCATGCCCCATTCCCCATTCCCCATGCCCCATGCCCAATGCCCCATGCCCAATGCCCCATGCCCCATTCCCCATTCCCCATTCCCCATTCCCAATTCCCGATGAAAATTTTATTATCTGCCTTTGCTTGCGAACCAAATCTAGGATCTGAAGAGGGAGTGGGATGGAATACTGTTATCCAATCTGCTAAACATCACGAAAGTTGGGTGTTTACTCGCACGTTTTGTCGATCGTACATTGAAGCAGAACTAGAACGCAATCCAGTGCCCAACCTGCACTTTGTTTATTTCGATCCGTTTGGGTGGAGCGAAGATTGGAAGGGAAAACAGGGATTGCTGCAACTTCACTACTATCTGTGGCAAATCTGGGCTTATTTTATCGCTCGAAAGCTCGATCGCGAAATCGGTTTTGACATAGTACACCACGTAACTTATGTCAAGCATTGGTCTCCAAGTTTCCTGGCGCTGTTGCCGCATCCTTTTATTTGGGGGCCTGTGGGGGGTGCAGAAGCAGCACCAAAGCCTTTTTGGCAAGATTTTAGTCGCCGGGGCAAAATTTACGAAACGCTGCGATCGTTGGCTCAAAGCGTAGGAGAACGCGATCCGTTTGTGGGGCTGACGGCGCGCCGCAGTGCTGTCGCGCTCGCAACTACGGAAGAAACCGCCGCCCGACTGCGATTTCTCAAAGCAAAAAACGTGAAAATTTTCTCGCAAGTCGGTTTGTCCCAGCAGGAAATTGAGGAACTAGAAAAATTTCCAACCCCGCCGGATCGACCAATTAGATTTATTAGTGTCGGTCGTCTATTACACTGGAAAGGAGTGCACTTGGGACTCCGTGCATTTGCGGAGGCGAAGGTGGAACAATCGGAATATTGGATTGTCGGAGACGGCCCGGAAAGGCAGCGTTTAGAAGCTTTGGTAACAGAATTGGGACTGACAAATAAAGTACATTTTTGGGGAGCTTTACCGCGCACAGAAACTCTTTCTAAAATGGGGCAGTCTCACGTTCTTCTCCATCCGAGTTTACATGACTCAGGAGGCTTTGTCTGCACTGAAATGATGGGGGTTGGCCGTCCGACGATTTGTTTGGATTTGGGCGGGCCTGCGACTCAAGTCACGGCCGAAACCGGGATTAAAGTGGCTGCTACTGACCCCGACAGCGCAGTCCAAGCTCTAGCAAAAGCTATCGTGTGTTTAGCCCAGGATAGTGAATTGCGATCTCGCTTGGGTCAAGCCGGTCAAAAGCGCGTCCTGGAAATCTATGATTGGGAGGTCAAAGGTAAATTTTTTGCCGAATTGTGCGAAAATGTATTCCAGGGGAAATCAGGATAAATTCTGATTTTTTTGATCGCAAAAAACAGAGAAAACTATATTTTTTAGGCGGTGAAGCGTGAGCGTTGCAATCATTACTGGAGCGGCGGGTTTAATTGGATCGGAGGCGTGTAAGTTCTTTGCCAGACAAGGTTTTGACATAGTTGGCATCGACAACAATATGCGCCAGTTCTTTTTTGGTGCTGATGGTTCTACTAATTGGAACCGCCAACAACTCGAAAAATCACTCGGAACAAAGTATTACCATTTAGATGTGGACATTCGCGACTATGAAGCGATTACCAATATCTTTCAGCGGTATGGCGAGTCGGTCGAGTTAGTAATTCACACAGCAGCCCAACCCAGCCACGATTGGGCTGCCCGCGCTCCTAAAATAGATTTTACCGTCAACGCTAACGGTACTCTCAATCTTTTAGAAGTGACTCGCTTGTACTGTCCCAAGGCAGTTTTCATTTTCACTTCTACTAACAAAGTATACGGCGACACGCCCAACAAATTGCCTTTAGTTGAATTAGAACACAGGTGGGAAATTGAACCAGGTCACACTTACGAAGGTGGGATTCGGGAAGATATGTCGATCGACCAGTGCTTGCACAGTTTGTTTGGTGCTTCCAAAGTAGCCGCTGACGTTTTAGTTCAAGAATACGGCCGTTATTTTAATATGAACACCGCTTGTTTTCGCGGTGGCTGTCTGACTGGCCCCAATCATTCTGGAGCTCAATTGCACGGCTTCCTCGCCTACTTGATGAAGTGCGCCGTGACAGGAACTCCCTACACCGTGTTTGGCTACAAAGGCAAGCAAGTCCGCGACAACATTCACAGTGCTGATTTAATTTCGGCATTTTATGAGTTTTATAAAGCTCCCAGAAGCGCCCAAGTTTATAATACAGGAGGAGGCAGGTACAGCAATTGTTCGATGTTAGAAGCCATCCAGATGTGCGAGGCAATTGCCGATCGCAAATTCAATTGGACTTATGCTGAAGGTAATCGGATTGGCGATCACATCTGGTGGATTAGCGACAATTCCAAATTCGCCAGTCACTATCCTGACTGGAAAATGAAATATAACGTCAAACAAATCCTACAGGAGATTTATGACTGTAATCGCGATCGCTGGCTGAAAGAAGGATCGCCGAATTGAGCGGGGACAAAAAGAATTTCCGGGCAATTTTGGTAAATGATTGAATACAACGTTCAAAAAATCCTACAGGAGATTTATGAGTGTAACGGTGAGTGTTGGTTTACAGAGGTGTTCTATGATCGATCTAGGGAAAAAGAATGTACTCGGCATATTAGTAAATGCCGTTAATTATGAAGCGGCTGTCAGCAAAATTATTGCAGCAGCAAGCGCCGGAAAACCACTGTCAGTTTCGGCTCTAGCAGTTCACGGGGTGATGACTGGGGTGCTTGACAGCACTCACCGCTATCGGATCAATCACATTGACTTAGTATTGCCAGACGGACAGCCGGTCAGGTGGGCGTTAAATTTGCTCTACAATACGGGGTTGCCCGATCGAGTTTGCGGGCCTAATGCGATGTTAGAAATCTGCGAACGTGCGGCCCAAGAAGGATTATCTATCTATTTGTACGGCTCTAAACCTTGTGTATTGGAGGCTTTATCTCGCAATCTCTGCCAGCGTTATCCCAAGTTAATTATTGCTGGAACTCAGCCTTCTAAATTTAGGAACGTTTCGCCCCAAGAGAAACAGGAAATTGCGCAGCAAATTCGCAACAGCGGTGCAGCAATTACTTTTGTCGGTTTGGGGTGTCCGCGACAAGAAGTCTGGGCTTACGAATACCGCGATGACTTATCAATGCCGCTGATTGCTGTAGGTGCAGCTTACGATTTTCATTCGGGAAATTTGGCGAAATCTCCTGAGTTTTTATCTAAGATAGGTTTGGAATGGCTGTTTCGGCTGATTAAGGAACCCCGGCGCCTCTGGCAGCGGTATGTGTTGTTGAATCCGCTTTATATCTGGCTGTTTTTACTGCAAGCTTTCAAACTCAAAGAGTTCGACCCCAAAGACGCCACGCCGCCTGTGGAAGAAGTATTGTATGGTTGAAATTTCCCTCTTCTGTTGTGAATTGTCAGTTTTCACAAATAAACAGCCAAAAGCCAAAAGTAGAAATAATAATTAATTATTTTGACTGGCGACTTTAAACTTGTGAGGATTTAAATCGATAATTAATGGGTTGTTTTCTGTAACTTTTGTTGTGCTTGTTTTGTAAATTAGTGTCTGCGTTACTGAGGAAGTATCAGCCGTCCTTGTTGGATCGTTTGGAGGACTTGGGCTCGACAGCCGGCGCAGTCGCAGCCTAAAGTTATGAGGGCGAGGTTTCCTATTTTGTCTGAGTTGATTTCTGGCATGGAGGATTGGCTTTCGTCTTGATTTATGCCTGGATTGACTGCAATTTCGCCATTGGGATCGATGCTGCGATTTTGGGAAGTTGGGGTGCTAGCATTAGCGGGATTTACCGCTAAGAGCATTAAGGCTACAGAAGCGGAGCAGCCCAATAAAGTCAGTAGGTTTTTGTTCACTATAACTTTCCTGTAGAGGAGCAGGGTTTTAGTTTAACAGATCGATCGATTCATTGGAGGCGATCGCATAAAATTTAACTTTTTATTTGAGATTGCTTGTTTGTATTGAAACAACTTTGGGAATAAGTATAGTCTAATACCAATTTAAAAAATCCTTGCTACAATACTCTCTTAGTTGAGGAAAGTTTACTCAAATATTGTCGCGCTGGTGCGTCGCTCCCTCGATTTTCCGTCTTTTTGGGGGATTAATCATCGCGACACACCCTACCAATATTGTTGCATTGATTGTTCACGCTTGGTATAAATTCAGGCTATTGTATGTTTGTGGGAAAATTAAAAATATTCGAGCCGATCGACCGCGCGGCTGTATCATTGATGCTATTGCTGAGTTTAGCGATCGGGTTTTTGCTATCCAGGGGCGATCGATCTTTACCAAAAGTGCGCGATTTTAGCTGGGAAAACAAACAGGTAGGGGCGAGAGATACGGCTTTTGTCCTGACTTTCAGCCGCCCGATGGATCGTGCAAGCGTCGAAGCAAACCTGCACGTCGAGCCACCTCTGCCGGGAAAAATTAGTTGGTCGGGGCGGCGGTTGGTATATACTCTGATAGCGCCTCCTCAGTACGATCGCACTTATAGAATTGCATTGCAAAAAGCGCGGGAGAAAGTAGGCGATCAAAAACAAGGAAATGCGATCGCACCGTTTGTCAGTCAATTTAGCACGCCCGATCGAGCTTTTGTTTACACGGGTACAGAAGCCGCAGAAAAAGGGCGGTTAATTCTTTACAATCTCACCCGCAAACAAAAAATCATCCTCACTCCTGAGAACTTAGTAGTTAAAGATTATAGAATTTACCCGGCGGGCGATCGCATTTTATTTTCTGCTAGCGAATGGTCGAAATATAAGCCTGGTTTGTACGAACAATCTTTGTATGCCGTAACTACAGGCAGAAGTTCCGATCCGGCTCAAAAACCTGGCAGCATCCAGCAGATTTTAGGCAATCTAGACTATGAAAATCTCAAATTTGATTTGTCTGCTGATGGGAAGACGATCGCAGTGCAGCGGGCAAAGAGAGGCAATGCAGAGGACATTGGTTTGTGGGTAGTGCGATCGTCCACTTCGGCGGTTCCGCAGCGGTTGTTAAGTCGTCCGGCTGGAGAATTTGCGATCGCCCCAGACAGTGAAACTTTCGCGAATCCCCAAGCAGACGGCATCGCCATTTTATCCCTAACACCAAACGTCAAACCTTTAGAATTCATACCATCTTTTCGGAGAGTGTTCAGCTTCACTCCCGACGGCAGAGAATCGGCAATGCTGAAGTACAATAGCGATTTTACGCAGTCAATTTTTTTAGTAACAAACCAGGGATTGCAAAAAGAATTGATCCGCACCGCCGGAGAATTCCTCAACTGTCAGTTTGACCCCAGAAATCCCCAGCTTTACTGCTTGTTAACCAGGCGGAAGCCCGGGAAAGACTTTTCTGAGCAACTCACCCTCGAAGCAATTGATTTGAAGACATTTCAAGTAAAACCGCTGTTAGTTTTGCCGGATCAGGTCGAGACAAAAATGAGTGTGTCGCCCGATGGGTTAGAATTGTTGTTAGATCGGGTAGTTGCCAAGAAATCGGAACCAGTCACAGGAGATTTGAGAACAGATGGCGGAAGTGCGATCGGCTCTTCAAATCTCATACTTTTAAACTTAAAAAATGCAGCCGTATCTAATAATTCTCCATCACCAGAAGAATTGCCTTTAAAAGGATTTCGCCCCCGGTGGCTGCCCTAAAAAATGAAAAATAAAAAGATTAGATAGGTTTGTAGTGAGGACTTCAGTCCTTAGAATTTGATGCGGACTGAAGTCCTCACTACAAACAAAATAACTGGTTTGTAGTGAGGACTTCAGTCCTTAGAATTAGATGCGGACTGAAGTCCTCATTACAAACAAAATAACTGGTTTGTAGTGAGGACTTCAGTCCTTAGAATTTGATGCGGACTGAAGTCCTCATTACAAACAAAATAACTGGTTTGTAGTGAGGACTTCAGTCCTTAGAATTTGATGCGGACTGAAGTCCTCATTACAAACAAAATAACTGGTTTGTAGTGAGGACTTCAGTCCTTAGAATTTGATGCGGACTGAAGTCCTCATTACAAACAAAATAACTGGTTTGTAGTGAGGACTTCAGTCCTTAGAATTTGATGCGG
>NZ_JAUBUN010000046.1:1697-57439 GCF_036702665.1 Microcoleus sp. Aus8_D2 | reverse complement strand
GTCATTTTACCCGCTCGCGAAGTCGAAGGGTGGTCATTGGTCATTTTACCCGCTCGCGAAGTCGAAGGGTGGTCATTAGTCATTGGTCATTAGTCATTAGTCATTAGTCATTGGCAAAACAGGGCATGGGCAAAACAGGGCATGGAGGATGGGCAAAACAGGGCAGTGGGCAAAACAGGGCAGTGGCAAAACAGGCAAAACAGGCCATTGGGCATTAGTCATTAGACTTGAATTGCATAAGTCTTTGATTGATAAGCCAACCGCAGATATCAGGCAAATGCAACCGACGATGCAACCCAGATAATTGAACGAATGGAGAGCGAATGAGTGCAATGGAAGTCTATTAGTCATTAGTCAGATGTTGAATGAAATATTTTCTTCATCTGGCACTCCCCCACCCTCCCACTCTCCCACTCTCCCACTCTCCCCATCTCCTCATCCCCCCCTCTCCTTAGGGCGTGTAAATGAGGTTGAAGTAAATGCCGTTATCTTGCAGATTGTCGCCTTTATCGCTAATTCTCACCAAAGGAAAAGCGTAATCTACGCGCAAGTTCACTCGCTGTATCGGTTCCCAGATTACCCCCAAACCCAAACCTGCCAAGAATCTCTGATTGGTTAATTTATTAGGATTGTTGGGAACGTTCCACACCGTACCCGCATCCAAAAAGGGAGCTAATTGAAGTTTGGGACTTCCCGAAGCATCCCGCTGCAAAGTAATCCGATCCTCGATCGACAGTCGGAAGCCGTTATCGCCAGAACGTACATTTTGGCGGTAGCCGCGCAAAGATTGTCCACCGCCAATTACAAATTGCTGCGAAGGTAACAAACTGTTAGCAGAAAGTTGTAAGTCTGACTGCAAAATTAATAAATGTTTATCATTTAATCGCTGTACTCGCTGCACTTGACCCAGCCAACTCAAGAATTGTCCGTCGGGAGTAGAACCTTCGTTTTGAGTCGCATCAAACAAGCTAGTACCGATCGTAAATTGCGATCGCAAGGCCCAAGCACCCTGGGGGTCGCGCCGAATGTAGTCCTGTCCTAGCTTAATTACAGTCGTAGTTGTGACACCTTTGGAGTCCGGGCCGCTGCCAAAAGCACGCGGTACACCGGCGAGAAAAGTTCTGCTTGTCTGATAAGTAATACCCGCAGACAAGGCAAATTCTTCGATCGGCGTTCTTAGCAGCGGCTGGCGGTAACTCACTTCAAATAAATGCGATTTTCCTGAGATGTCAAAAGCGTCAAAAGGTGCTTGTACGATACTGTTGCGGTTCGGAGCAGCCCTCAATTGCAAAGTGCCGTTCATCGCATTTAGCGGCAAGCGGTAGCTGAAATCGAACACGTCTGAATCGCCGAGCGATCGATAATAAGCACCCGCAAGTTCGTCGCCATTTCCTGTGAGATTGCGATGCCGCAAACTCACACCCAATCTTTCAGAACCGACGCTGGGAGGCGAATAATTGTCAAAGCTGAAACTAGATTGAAAAGGATTGGCTTCCGTGACTCTGACGATCAGAATGCTCTCTCCTTCATTATCCCCAGCCCGCAGGCTGGCTTCTACATTGTCAAATAAAGGATCGACCCGCAGCAGCCGGAGTTGGTCTTCTAATGAAGCTGTACTTAAAGGCATTCCGGCACCGAGTCGAATCCGGCTGCGGATGTAACTTGGATGCAATCTTTTAGCTCCTTCTACCTCGATTCGGGTCAGCTTGCCTTCGATAACTTGAATTTGGACTACCCCTGCGGTGATAGTTTGGGGCGGCAAGACGGCTCTCGAAGTGATGTAGCCGCGATTGAGGTAAATTTCGGTAATTTTGTCGGCGATTTGTTTGAGCTGTTCTAGCGTGGCAGAACGCCCTTCTAACGGCTTGACTAAGGCATTAATTTCGTCTTGGCTTAAAATTGTGCTGCCAACTACTTGAATTTTCTGCACCTGAATTACCTGATTCGGCAGCGGCAGGGGAACTGGTGACGGAGGCCCCGGCGCAACTGTTGGTGGTGTTTGAGGAGGTTCTGGGGAAGGCTGCGGGGCAGGTTGCAAAAATCGATCGCGATTTGGATCTGGCTGAGTCGGTGGGGCGGGCAGGT
This sequence comes from Microcoleus sp. Aus8_D2, assembly GCF_036702665.1. NCBI lineage: Bacteria > Bacillati > Cyanobacteriota > Cyanophyceae > Oscillatoriales > Microcoleaceae > Microcoleus > Microcoleus sp. Aus8_D2. Next base: position 55,354 of record NZ_JAUBUN010000046.1, on the reverse strand, counting down.
TGGGAGGTGCCGATCGATCGCGATTTGGATCTGGTTGAGTCAGGGATGGTGGCAGGTTGGGAGGTGCCGAGGGTGAGTTTTGGGATAAAACATTGCAATCTAGAGGGTTCCCACATTTTGGCTCGCTGTCAACTAGATTTTGTGCTTCGGGTTCCGGGTGGGCATCACAACCAGTTTCATTAATTGTGGAACAGCGATCGACTTGATTGTCAAGAGGGTTGTTTTCGGAAAAATCGGGCAGTTGATTTAAGTTTGTTGCAGTTTCATCCTGCTTGATTTCGAGTTTTTGCAGTGCTAATACTCCGTTGCCCGGATCTGCTGAGTTGTCAGCGGCGGCGGGCAACTGATAAATATCGTCCGTTTGGGATATAGCTTGATGGGCATCAAAGCAAGCAATGGGGAGCGCAGTTAGAAGTAAAATTCCCAACCGAAATATTGCAATATTTGCTCTCGGGCGCATAATTAATATTTTTTGTAAAATAATTTTGCTTGCTGCTTGACTATGCAAGTTTACCATTTAGTATTGGGCGCAATTTGACCATAAAATTTTCAATAGTCCGGCTTTCCAGAGACAAGGGGAGCCTGATGCTCTTTAGGACAAAAATTTTAATTTATTGAGGACGATCGACCAAAAAACCCGCAACGCCGCAAAAATCATCTGTGGCGCTGCAAAATACCGCGCTCGCAACCGGGTTTTTCGTACTTGCTGCGCCAGTAGAATTATTTTTGGGTGATGGGTGTTAACTGACTGGGGACTAATGGTTCTTGGGCGATTTTGGCGAGTTCGACCGAGCTTAACACTTCTGACCACTTGAGCGCTAAACTGGCATCGCTGGGAGACTCCACGCGCAGTTGAGCTAGGGTTGCCAGGTACTCGTACCAGAGACCTTGTTGGGCGAAGATGCTCAGTTTGGCGCGAGGATCTGGCGATCGATCCAACTCTGTTTTCACGGTTGGGGCGACTGCGCTGCGGTTGATCCACCCCGAAACGAGAACCTCATCTCTATAGTTTTTTGGGTTGCATTTGATAGTAAAGTACCATTGATAGTTTTTGCCAACTTTCAGCTCTGGCGAGTTGTCGTCGGCACCTAGGCTGATGCTAACAATACCAGGACGGCTCGTTACCATCCGAAAACTTTTTTTGTATACTGTCTTGTCGCTTTCGTCTGCTAACTCAAACTGAACTGTTTTGTCGATCGCTACCGGAAGGTAGTAAAAAAATGTCGGCTTTGCTGATATGGTTTGCCCCATAGTTGATTGGGGAATCAATGCCGTTAAGGCATTTGTGGCAGTGCATTCTAAGCCGCGGGTTCCTCCCCCTTCCCGCCTTCCGGGTACTCCCTGCTCCGGCGGTTGAAAGCTATTCCACGCGACTCCCAATTGCTGGCTGTTCGGTCTGCTTCCGCTGATTTCAGGGGGTTGAGCTGTTTGCCAGTTGAGGGGTAGCTGCGGTTGTGAGGGGCGGTGGACGCTGTTTGCGGGGCTGTTGAGAGCCTCTGCTGGTATGAAGAAACTACCGGCGGCAACTGCCTCTAAAGACAGAATTAAGGAAAGAGCACCGATGTTTAGAGCAGACTTCCAAGCCATGACGAACCTGCCTTCTGATGAACCTAGGAACTTGAGCGCACGATTTTATTCTATCCAAGGTTTTGACGGATATAGTAATCTGTTGTACTTAATTTATATATTGAGGCAGATACGATTAGTTGGGTTGCTCTGACCAAGATGGAATTCTGTGTCGCATTTTTCAGTGGTAGCTTAGTAGTTATACTTACTTGCCTTCACGGCAGCAGGTTCGGTTGAGCTTGTTAAACCCAACTTTGAGATGCTACTAGAAAGACTAATATTCCGGGTTTTTTAACTCTGGCCACAGGCTAGAAAGCGTCTTTTCGTAAAAAAATCCGGTTGATGCGTCAGTCCAGGATATCAGGAACCTCGGCAATTTTGCTGATGAGCCTCCAGCACTCGGCTACAAGTTACAAATGAAGTTTTCTGTACAATACCGGCAAAAAAATTTAGCATGAATCTCGATTCACCTGTTCTCTCGGACAAACAGCCTTCTGGGCTGCGGATGGTAAGACCGATCGGGGTCTTGGCGCTGCACGGCATTGCTTTTTTAGGAAATAGGTTGTTGGCGGTCGATCGCGCCGAAGGGCTACTATTGGAGATCGATCGAGAAACGGACAACACTACTGTTTTGAATCCTAATCAAACGGCTAAGTTTGCAGGCGCAACCGGGCTGGCGATTTGGGAAGATACTCTCTGGTTTTCGCGAGATGAGGATATTTGTTGCTGTCCGGGCGCAATTCGGGATGGGGGAATCGCTGAACTCAAACCGGAACATTTTGTTTCCCTTTCTTATCCCGCTGACGGGATTGCAGTTTGGAAATCTACGCTGTATGTGACTTGCCAGAGATTGGGCTATATTCTGGTTTTTGATGTAAAAACTGGTCGGGAAATTACTCGGTTTTATGCTCCGGGTATTGGCATAGAAAATATCACTGTCCGGGATGAGGAACTCTGGGTTTGCGACAAGACTGAGCAAACTGTTTACTGTTTGGAACGGGCAACTGGGGAGATTAAATTTAGCGTTTTGACTCCCTTTGAGTGGCCTTCGGGTTTGGCTTTTCATAAAGATGCCCAGACGGGCGAAGAGGTTCTGTACGTGGCTTATGCCGGGGATGAACTTTATATCCGGGACGATCCGAATTCGGAAGATCCTTTTCAGTTGACGAAGCGCGATCGCACTTTTGTTCACCCTTTATCTTTTCACTACAATGAAGCCGAACGCTTCGCTCTGTCAAGCGGTTTTTTGATGGAAATGTCCTATGTGGAGGAACTGTCTCCCCTGGATGAGGTAGAAATCGATAATTTGGAGTGGCGGATTGCTTTACCATCGGACACTCACCGGCAAAAGGTCAAGAAAATTACACCGATTGGAATGCCTTTTACTGAGGAAATTCAGCAAGGGGAACGGGTGGCGGTGTTTAAGTTCGATCGCCTCCAGAAGGGAGAACGGCGCATTTTTGGCTGGAAGGCTTTGCTAGAAGTGCGATCGATTAAGTATCAGTTGTCGCCTCGGGATGTGGAAAAGATGCCTAAGCTGTCGCCGGAGTTTGCAGCTAAGTATTTGGTAGATAATGATAATTTGGCGATGGATACGGAGATTGTGCGATCGGCTGCGGTGGCATCTATTGGCACAGAAACTAATATTCTGAGGAAGTTACTGAGCATTCGCAATTTTGTTTACGACCAACTTTCTTACGGGATTAGGCCTCACATTGACACACCCGATATTGTACTGCGCCGCGGCGTCGGTTCTTGCGGCGAGTACGTGGGGCTGTTGTTGGCTTTAGCAAGGTTGAACGGGATTCCTTGCCGCACAATTGGGCGCTACAAGTGTCCGGCTTTTGCTGACAGAAAAGGTTTGCCCCTGGAACCAGATTTCAATCACGTTTGGCTGGAGTTTTACATTCCAGGTTTTGGCTGGGTGCCGATGGAATCTAATCCTGACGACATTCAAGAGAGAGGCCCTTATCCTTTACGGTTTTTTATGGGCTTAGCTTGGTATCACGTCGAAATTGGCAAGGGAATTCGGTTTCAAAGTCTCACCAGTGGGGGTCTTCCTTTGAATAAGGAGGATGTTTCCGTGGGGAGTCTGGCAATTAATCATGTGAGGTTTACAATTTTGGAAGAGTTACTCTAAGGAAGAAGGAAGAAGGAAGAAGGAAGAGGGAAGAAGGAAGAAGGAGGATTTTTTTCATCTCCCCCTCTCCCTCTCGCCCAATTCAGAACAAGTCCGGTACAATAACCGTTATCAGGTTTGTAGTGAGGACTTTAGTCCGCAGAGTTTTATGAGGATTTCCATTCCTCGCTACAAACTAATTTTATTGCGATTGTGCGATCGCACAGGTTTGTAGTGAGGAATGCGAGTCCGCAGAGTTTTATGAGGATTTCCATTCCTCGCTACAAACTAATTTTATTGCGGTTGTGCGATCGCACATAATCTCAAGTATAAGGCAAGCAGGAGGGGTTGTGGAATTTTCGATTGCTAATTTGCTGGTTTTGGTAGCCTTTGTGCTGTTGCTGACAGTGACTGGCGGAGTCGCCTATTTAACAGCGGTTGAGTGGCGCGATCGCAGGCGGTTAGATAACGCCAAACGTAAAAAATAGTCGCTATTTGCTGTTGACAAATTGCATTTTTCATGATCATAAATAAGGCGATCTACTTGGGTCGCCTTTAGAGGTTTGTAGTGAGGACTGAAGTCCTCTCTCGTTTGATGCGGACTGAAGTCCTCACTACAAACCTATTTGATTTAGGATTCACGGGCGGGAGGCGCGCGCCACAATCAACACAGATGAAAAAAGGGATTGGGGATTTTAAGTCCACTGTCGGAAAAATGTATTTTCTTGCCAAGCGGTGGCAGTGCGTTGTTCAATTGCTGCCATTTCTGCCTGACTCAGGGGTTTGAATGCTTGAGCGACTTTCAAGTTTTCTTCTAATTGCTTTACTGAGTCGGCGGCGATGATGCAGCAGTGGACGCCGGGGAGTGAAAGCGTGTAGCCCATTGCTTGGTGCATTCCATCTAAAACACCGTTCTGAAATAATTTGCCGTAAGCTGGTATTTTCATGGCAATTACGCCAATGTTTTTGGCTTTGGCAATTGGTAAAGCGGTGGTAACAAACGATCGCGGGTGGTGTTTTTCGGCGGCGTTGAGGGAGATTAATGTTGTATCGAAAGGATAGCGCTGCAAACCTGCGACAATAATAGCGGGTTCGTGGTGTCCGGTGATGCCAGAAAAACGAATTATTTTTTGCTGTTTGGCTTCTTCGATCGCCTTTATTGCTCCTTTGGCACTGAAAATCTGGTCTAATTCATTTTGAAATGAGACGTGGTGGAGTTGCCACAAGTCGAGGCGATCGGTTTTCAATCTTTTGAGCGATCTTTCTAAGTCTCTCCAGGCGCCGTCTCTGTCTCTGGCTGCGGTTTTTGTGGCCAAGAACAGGCGCGATCGATATTTTGGCAAAACTTTGCCTAAGTTTTCTTCGCTGGGCCCGTAGTCGGCCGCCGTGTCAAAATAGCGAATCCCAAGTTCGATCGCGCGTTCGATTTGCGCCGCCGCTTCTGATTCTCTTCCTGGCTGCGACAGCGGTGTTTGTCCGGCCCCTCCCAAACCAAAAATCGGCACTTTGACGCCTGTTTTGCCTAACAGTCGTTCTGGCATTTTTACTGTGGTGGCGGCCTGCTGGTTGGGTGTGGCTGCGATTTCTCGATCGTGCCCGTCGATCGCCTTAGCGGCTGCAATGCCGCTGGCAACAGCTATACTGCTCAATATAAAATTGCGGCGAGTCTTTTTGCCAGTCATGGTTTCCGTCTCCTCAGAATTTTTGAGTAGAAATTAACCGCTTTTTTGTTCGGACAATACATAGATTTCTAGCGCAAATATGAGAATTTTTCCCCTATCCGAGGGAGGAGAAGGACGGGGAAAAATAATCTATATTCGAGGGAAAGATTCGCGAACACTTGGGGCGATCGGTAATCGGTAATCGGTAATCGGTAATCGGTAATCGGTAATCGGTAATCGGTAATCGGTAATCGGTAATCGGTAAGAGTGGCCAACTACAAACTGCTAAAAATTAGTTGTAAATTAATTCCCAATTCCCAATTCCCAATTACCAATTCCCCATGCCCCATGCCCCATGCCCCATGCCCCATTCCCCATGCCCCATTCCCCATGCCCCATGCCCCATTCCCCATTCCCCATGCCCCATGCCCTATGCCCCATGCCCCATGCCCCATCCCCCATTCCCCATTCCCAAACATATTTCTATTGGTCAATTATCCACGCACGAATCAGTTCGTTTACCTGTTCTGGTACTTCGTCGTGGGGACAGTGACCAGCTTTGATAAAGTGTTCTGTCAACTGCGGATAATGTTGGCGGAATTTGGCGCTTCTGTTGGTGGAATTCATCCAGGGGTCGCCCTCTCCCCACAGCATTAGCAGCGGACAATTTAATTGACTCAGCAATACGTCGATTTTTTCGCCTTGGGGTGTTCTGAATACGGAGGCGAATACTTTGGGTGCACCGGGATCGCAGGATGGTTGGTAAATTTCTTCTACTAATTGGTCTGTGACGGCGCTTTGGTCGAGATAAACTTTTTCGAGGGTTTTCCGAATTGTCGATCGCTGGCGCACGTATTGGAACAGCAGAAAACTTGCCCAATCTTGCTGAAATAAGGTTTTAGCTACGGTAGATATGGCTTTTTGCAAGGGCGGGGCTTCGGGTGCGGGCTGAGGTTCGCTGAAGGGGCCGGCGCTGTTGATTAAGATGAGTCCGGCGGCTGATTCGGGACGCTGGGCTGCTACGCACAAGGCGGCGTAGCCTCCGAGGGAGTTGCCGGCTAGTACGGCGGGCCGGCCGATGATGGTGGTGATGAAGTCGTGGAGTTGGTCGCGCCAGAGCTCGCCGCTGTACTGGATTTCGGGTTTTGCCGATCGCCCGAATCCGATCAGGTCGATCGCCCACACTTCAAAATCTTTGCTCAGTCCGCTGATATTTTTGCGCCAGTGGTCTGTGGATGCTCCAAAACCGTGAATTAACAGCAGGGGAGGGCGTTCTGGATGTCGATCGCCAGACCGCACGTAGTACACTGAATGGCCCCGCCATTGCCAGTATGTGCCGGCGATAGGGGCTGCGGTGATGGCTGGGGTTGCTTGCATAAAATGTAAAGAAATAAGTATTTACTTTAACTATTGTATCGTGAGGTTCAGATTTATAAAGTTTTGGCAGCGCGCTGGGGTTTTGCCAGTAAGGGATACGTCAAGTTTGTCGAGTTGGGCTAGTGCGGGCGATCGCACTCAGAATCAATAAGTTTTGTAACAAATATTGATTTGGTAAAGGCCGCAGCAGTCGGATCTCCGTATTCGATCGGCATTTGGGAAATATATCGGGTTTCGACTGCAACACACCTAAGTATGATAATTGCGCCCTTTGGATACAAGTAGGAGTTGTGGGCGATCGGGCTAGAGCTGAGGTGGCGAGAGTCGATCCCCAGAGGCGAGGAGTCAAGGGATCGACTTTTTTGGAGAGATTTCCGATCTTTTCAACGTGGGGATCGTTTGCTAAGGAAGCTGTGGAGGGCTTGGGACGCAGCGGGCACAGCTTCCGTGCGGTGGCCAAAGCAGAGATCGAAAATCTGGCTGCGGGTAGAAGTTATAAGTAAAATTACTGGTGGTTCTCGGCAAAAGTTTCTGAGAATCGCAGAATATTTTGTGATGTTCTTTGCTTTTCTTAACGGCTTTGATACTCTAAGATAGAAATAGAGCTGCGCCGCTCAATTAATGAGTATTTTGAATACTAGGGAGCCAACTATGCAGGGTGTGAAGTTTATCCACCTGAAAGTTAGGGAGTTTTCTGAGTGATTGCTATCTCAGCCCGTCCGGTCGTCGGACGCAATTGGATTACGATTAGCTTCGCTTCTACCCTATACCTTTGTCCTATTTTGGATCTGCTCCTAGCAGAGATTCCGCCTCACTGGCAAGCGGAATTACGGTTGGGGCTTCAAGAAGCTTTGGTAAATGCTGCTAAGCATGGAAATAAGTTAGACCCCAGTAAAACTGTTGGAGTCCGTTTTTCGATCGTCCAAAACGAATATTGGTGGGTGATATCAGATGAAGGTTCGGGCTTTAAAGCCCCTTGCGGTTGCGACCTTTATACCGATAATTGCGACAGTCTCATAGCAGAGGATGTTGCAGATCCTTCTGAACTTCCCCATTTTGAACAGGAATGTGGTAGGGGGCTGTTTATCCTTTACCAAATATTCGATCGGGTTGAGTGGAATGCTCAAGGCACAGAGTTACGGCTGTGCAAAGAACTTCCCAGTCGCTACCGGCTGCCTCGCTTGCGCTAAAACTGATATTTGGCAGCATTTTTCAGCTCGGCTCGACCTGCATTTTTTTTCGTTTCCCCGCTGAACCGGGGATGGAGAATTTGGAGTATCAGGCTATTGATAGTAGATGATAATGCAAAATGTGAGTTTTGAGTGAGAAAAGTATAAATCTTTTTTAGCTCTCAATCGCGCTGCTCGATCGAGCGGCGCGATTGTTTGAGTTTTGGGATATCATCAAATATTTAACTCAAGACTCACAATTATTTGCCGTGAGTCGGACAGGGAGGAGCTGAGATCGATCGATCCAGCCATCCTGCTGCTTGGTTGAGGCGCGGGAGGGCTTCTTCGGGCTGATTTTTCAACAAAAAGACCAAAGCGGCCGCAGCTTGCTCTCCGGCCCGCGCCGAACGGTTGGCTTTCAGGCGGTGCCAATCTCTTTCGGAAATGGCGAGGCGGGCTGCTAGGGCTTGAGCCAGTTCTACTGTGCTAAGCTCGTTGAGGTTGACAGTTTGGGTTGTTTGTGTAGTTTCAAGCATATTTGGCAATTATAGGGATTTGGTTAGGGTTTATGAATTAAAAAAATATACTGCGAATATAATAACAACTTAATTGGGAATCGGTTTTTTTTAAGTATTGTCGGGTTTGCAGATCGAAATGCCTCAACAGCCGTCAGAGTTAAATCGGGAAGATTCAGAGAATGAGTTTGTGCAGGCGATCGCAGCAGTGGAGCGATCGCTCGCAGCCGTCAAAGAGCGTTACACTCAGATTCAGTGCGATCGCCAGCGCCAAGCCGAACTCGGCAACCGGCGAGAAGATGTCCGCCAGTCTCTGCGCCAAAATCCATTACCGCAACTCAAGAAAGAATTGCGGGAAATTGAGCAAGAATTGGAAACGATCGAGTTAAATTTAGAAAGCAGCCTGTTTTCTTGGGGAAGCATAAAACAACCTTTTTGGCAAGCAGTTCGCTTTGGTGGACTCGGCATTTTGCTGGGTTGGATGTTGAAATCCTATGTCGGTTGAATTATGTTAGGAGTTAGGATTTTTTTTACCGCAGAGGGCGCAGAGGGCGCAGAGGAAGAGAAAGAAGAGAATTGTGGTGCCAAAATATTAAATAAACAGGATTGGATATGACAAATCAACGAATTGCAGCAATTTTGCGCGGTGGCGAACCCGACGAAACCGTAACCATTCAAGGTTGGGTGCGGACTAAACGCGAATTAAAAGAATTTGCCTTTGTCGAAGTCAACGACGGTTCGGCGATGGCTAACTTGCAAGTAGTCATCAATGCCGATTTGCCAGACTTTGAAAATATACTCAAACAAATCAATACAGGTGCATCTCTAGAAGTTTCGGGTGTGCTGGTAGCATCTCCGGCGAAGGGACAGCGAATTGAGTTGAAAGCTTCGCAAGTACAAGTTTACGGCGAAGCAGACCCGCAAACTTATCCGCTGCAAAAAAAGCGCCATTCCTTGGAATTTTTGCGAACAATCGCCCATTTGCGGCCGCGTACTAACACCCACGGTGCAGTTTTTCGAGTCCGGAATGCTTGTTCGGCGGCGGTACATCAATTTTTTCAAGAACGGGGTTTTTTGTGGGTTCACACTCCGATTCTGGCTGCTAGCGACTGCGAAGGTGCAGGGGAAATGTTCGCCGTTACTAACTTCGATTTAAAGAATGTGCCGCGTACTGATTCGCAAGAAGTTGATTATGCGAAAGACTTTTTTGGGAAGCGCGCTTATTTAACAGTTAGCGGCCAGTTGGAAGCGGAAGTTATGGCGCTGGCTTTCGGGAATGTTTACACTTTTGGCCCGACTTTCCGAGCGGAAAATTCTAATACTTCCCGGCATTTGGCGGAGTTTTGGATGATTGAACCGGAAATGGCTTTCTGCGATTTGCAGGGAGATATGGATTTGGCTGAGGCGTTTTTAAAGTATATTTTTAAATTTGTTTTGGAGCATTGTCCGGAGGATATGGAGTTTTTCAACGAGCGGATTGATAAGACGGTTTTGGCGACGGCTGACAATATTATTAACAATCAGTTCGAGCGGATTACTTACACCGAGGCGATCGCACTTTTGGAAAAAGCTGACAAAAAGTTTGATTTCCCGGTAAGCTGGGGCTTAGATTTGCAGTCAGAACACGAGCGCTATTTGGCTGAAGACTTGTTTAAAAAGCCGACGATTGTCAGCGATTATCCCGTCGGGATTAAAGCATTTTATATGCGTTTAAACGAGGACGAGAAAACCGTGCGAGCAATGGATGTTTTGGCTCCGAATATTGGGGAAATTATCGGTGGTTCGCAGCGGGAAGAACGGCTCGATGTGTTGGAGCGGCGCATGGAAGCTCAAGGTATGAATAAGGAGGAGTTGTGGTGGTATTTGGATTTGCGCCGCTACGGTACTGTGCCTCATGCTGGCTTTGGTTTGGGGTTTGAACGGTTGGTGCAATTCATGACGGGAATGGGGAATATCCGCGATGTGATTCCGTTTCCGAGAGCACCTTTGACCATTGATTTTTAATTAAGGTTCGTAGTGAGGACTTTAGTCCGCAAAAAGAAGGACTAAAGTCCTCACTACAAACACCTTCTTTTTCAAAGGTTCGTAGTGAGGACTTTAGTCCGCAAAAAGAAGGACTAAAGTCCTCACTACAAACACCTTCTTTTTGAAAGGTTCGTAGTGAGGACTTTAGTCCGCAAAAAGAAGGACTAAAGTCCTCACTACAAACACCTTCTTTTCCAATCTAAAATCTAAAATGGTACTTAGTTTATGGTACTTCAAATCCCATCCAGTTCTCAAGCGCTAACTGTCACCTGGGAACCCCTACCAGCCGGCTTTGTTTTACCGGACGATCCTGTGGAAAATATTCAACAACCGCCCCTTGCTGCTGCTCTCACCGATGCTCTAGGAGCCGCTGGACGCATCGAACAAAATGCCCTTATCGGTTCCAATTTTGGACTGGTAGCGACGCTAAATAAGCAAACTGTAGTCAAAGCACCGGATTGGTTTTTTGTGCCGCAAGTGCATCCAGTTGCTGAGGGGACGATTCGCCGCAGCTACACGCCGAATCTGGAGGGTGCGCCGGTATCTGTGGTGATGGAGTTTTTGTCTAATGAAGATTACAGCGAATTGTCAGTGCGATCGACTCCTCCCTACGGCAAGCTCTACTTCTACGAACAGATTCTGCAAGTGCCCACCTACGTGACTTACGACCCCTACGAGCCCAAGCTGGAAGTGCGGTATCTGCTAAATGGAGCCTATGAAACGCAGGTTGCTGATGCGTCAGGACGGGTGCGGATTCCAGAGTTGGATTTGTGGCTGGGGATTTGGTCGGGGGAGCGGCTGGGTCAAACTATGAACTGGCTGCGCTGGTGGGATTCGCAGGGAAATTTGCTGTTGTGGAGTTCGGAACAGGCCCAACAGGAACGCCAGCGGGCCGAACAGGAACGCCAGCGGGCGGATTTATTGGCGGCAAAGTTGCGTGAGTTGGGTGTTGATATCGATCGGCTGACGTGAGGAGGGCGGGATGCTTGTTAGTTAGGTGCAGGGTGCGTCGCGATCGCAAATTCACAAACAAGAGCGAAGTCTCAGCAGCGACGCACCCTACAAAATACTGACGTGAGGAGGGCGGGATGCTTGTTAGTCGTAGGGTGTGTCGCCATCGAAAATCCCCAAATTAGAGCGAAGTCTCAGCAGCGACGCACCCTACAAAATACTGACGTGAGGAGGGCGGGATGCTTGTTAGTTAGGCGTAGGGTGCGTCGCGATCGCAAATCCCCAAATTAGAGCGAAGTCTCAGCAGCGACGCACCCTACCAAATAAAGTTCGCCGTAGGGTGCGGATACATCAAAAATCCACAAAGAAAATCGACAATTTCACAGATCCGCACCACAAAATCGTCAGGTGCGTCGCTCAAAAATTTACAAATTAGAGCGAAGTTTCAGCAGCGACGCACCCTACAAAATACTTCCCAAAATGGAGGAAGAGCCGGGGAACGAGTAAACGAGTAAATAAATCAAGTGGCCGAGGGAATTGTGATATCGACAGATTGCACTTTTACCGAAGTTCCCAAACTCGATAGCGGCGGTTGAATTGCCGCAGTATTTCCTACTACTAACGTCACCAAATTCTCCGGTTTCAAGTAAGTCTGAGCTACGCGCTGCACGTCAGCAATTGTGGCTGCTTCGACGCTGCGGCGGTAGCGAAAAATGAAGTCTTCGGGATAACCGTAGTATTCGTAGCGCATTAGTCGCGACAAAGTTTGACTGGGATTTTCAAATTTGAAGATGAAAGAATTGAGGGTGGAATCTTTCGCAAAAGCTAATTCTTCGGGGGTAATTGGTTCGGTGCGGATTCGATCGATCTCAGCGCGAATTGCCTTGATAAACGGTACTGTCGCGTCCGATCGCGTTTGGCCTCCAGCCACAAACACCCCAGGATAGTCAAATTTCGGACTCCAAGCCGCGTAAACCGTGTAGGCTAAGCCTTGGCGCGATCGCACATTATTGAACAAACGCCCGCCAAAACCGTTCAAAACCCCATTCATCACGTCCAAAGCACCGTAATCTGGGCTGTTCAACATCCCGCCCAAATGCCCCATCTGCACGTAACTTTGACTCAATTGGGGCTGATTCACCAAAAATATGCCGCCTTGATTGGCGGGCGATACCGTTGGTAAGGGCGGCACTTGAGCACTTTGAGTCGCTTCCCAGTTGCCGAATTTTTGCTCCACGAGCGATCGCATTTTAGCCGTATCAAAATCGCCAGAAATACCCAAAATCATATTCTTGGGGTGAAAATACTTCTGGTAAAAACCCACCAAATCGTCGCGAGAAATATTGGCGATAGTTTTGTATTCTACAGTGCGCGCGTAAGGACTGCGATCGCCATAAATTAACTTTTGAAACTCGCGGCCTGTGATACCGTTAGGATCGTCATTGCGGCGGGCGATGCCACCTTGCTCTTGATTCTTCGCTAAATCCAACTTATTTTGAGCAAATATTGGCTCCTGAATCACTTCCGAAAATAGAGCCAAAACAGGTTCTACATCTTCAGCTAAAGCACTAAAATTCGCGCTACCCGAAGTAAGATCAATCCCCGTTTCTACCGAAGCTGCTCGCTGTTCTAGCAACTGATTTAATTCATCAGCCGTATGCCGCCTCGTGCCGCCAGTTCGCATCACTTCTCCCGTCAAACCTCCCAATCCGATTTTATCAGCAGGTTCAAAACGATCGCCCGTGCGAAATAGCGCCGTTCCCCCCACTAGCGGTAGTTCTTTATCTTCCATCAGATACACGCGGATGCCATTTTTTAGCTCGAAGCGAGTGTATTTAGGCAGTTTAATTTCTGGCACCGGCGGGAATGTTAATTCGTCGTAGTGCTTCGGCCCAGCCGCTAGGGAAGGCAATAAATTAAACGTGCCAAGTGAAACAGTAAAAAAGCAAAGCGACAGCAGAAATAACTTTACTTTTTTCAGTCTCAATTTAGTCATTTTCATTCTTTCTCCTAAGTTTCATCTGTTGACCATTCGACGAGGCAGAGCCTCGGGATCTGCGTTCCCAGGCAGAGCCTGGAAACGAGTAAAAAGGGGAGTTAACTGGTTCCCTGGCTCTGCCTGGGAACCTATATCTAGAGGCTCTGCCTCGCTGATTTAGAATGGAGGCAGAGCCTCTAGAAATGCGTTACCAGGCCGAGCCTGGAAACGAGTAAAAATGACTAATGACTAATGACCAATGACCAATGACCAATGACCAATGACCAATGACCAATGACCAATGACCAATGACCTCTTAGAGTGACAAAAGCTTGCCAATCGTGCGATTTTCCGGGCGGAAAGTTGCCTTAGCTACTCGCTGAATGTCAGGAGGAGCAACAGCAGCGATCGCATCCAATTGCTTAAACAGATTTTTCCACGAACCAGTTTTCACTTGATAGTCCAGCAGCGAAAATGCCATCCCCATATTAGAATTGAGCGATCGCAACAAACCCGCCCTCGCCTGAGTTTTCACCCGCTCCAACTCCAAAGCAGACACCGGATCGGTTTTTAGGCGATCGATTTCCTTGCTCAAAGCTACCGCCACCTCATCAACCGTGCGGCCCGGAGCAGTTTGAGCGTAAAATAACATCAAATTCGGGTACTTGTCCCCCGGATAACCGCTAAAACCTTGAGCAGCTAGCGCCAATTGCTGTTGTTCTACCAAGGATTTGTAAAGCCGAGAAGTGCGGCCGCTGCTGAGCAAAGAACCAATCATTTCATAAACCGCATTGTCGGGATGATTCATCGCCGGCCTGTGGTATCCTTCCAAATACCAAGGTTGAGTTTTCAACTTCAGCGTCACTTCCTTAGTTTGTGTTTGCGGAGGCTCCACAATTTGCAATTCAGGAGGCGCTGGTTTCGCCTTGTAGCGGCCGAAATAAATTTGAGCGAGTCGCTTCACCTCCGCAGCTTTCACGTCTCCTACCACCGCCACAGTCAGCTTGCTGGGGATGTAGTGACTATCGAAAAATTTCTGCACCTGGCTGCGCGTGAGGTTCTTAATGTCTTCAGTGTAGCCAATCACCGGACGGCGGTAAGGATGGACAGAAAAAGCTTTGTCAGCAAAAACTTCGACCATTTGCCCGATCGCAGAATTCTCGGTTCGCAGCCTCCGTTCTTCTAAAATTACCTGTTTTTCCTTATAAAATTCCCGAAAAACAGGTTCGAGAAATCGCTCGGATTCCAGCGACATCCACAGTTCTAACTTGTTAGCGGGGAGACTGTAAAAATACATAGTCGAGTCGATAGAAGTAGCGGCATTTAGTCCAACTCCGCCTGCTTGTTCGACAATTTTACCGAATTCGTTGCGCTTGACAAATTGCAAAGCTTCGGATTCAACCTTGTCAAATTCTGCTTTGAATTTGGCGATTTCTTCAGTTTTGCCGCTCGCCTTCGCTGCTTGCATTTGCTCGAAGAGTTTGTCTTGTTTTTCTAGCAGCGGCTTTTCGGCTTTGTAATCGGTAGTGCCGATTTTTGGCGTACCTTTAAATGCTAAATGTTCGAGATAGTGGGCGACTCCGGTTTGGCCGTCGGGTTCGTTGGCGCCTCCCACGTCGGCGTGAATAAGAAACGATGCTACGGGGGATCTGGGCCTTTCCAGTACCACGAAAGTCATGCCATTGTCGAGCTTAAATTCCGTGACTTGCTTGATTACGCGATCGAGCGACGGTTGCACAGAGACTGCTTGGGAGCCGCTAGCGGGGTTGTCGCGGGCGAGGGCGATTTCGGGGGAAAGTCCCCACCACAGCAGCACAGCAGCGAGCAGGGAGGCGATAAATCGAGTTTTGCGGGGCGATTCCCTAGGGGATAGCTTCGCCGCGCGTAGTTTTTGGAACTGCGGGGTCATTCGATTTTAGATTTTAGATTTTAGATTTTGGATTGTCAAACCTGAGGTTTGTGCCGAATACAAGAGATTCTTGTTCAAGGATAAAGATTTTTTGAGGCATAAGCGATCTGTTGCGCCGCAGATGTTAGGCTGATACAGCCAATTTCAAAAAGGGTCTGGGGTCTGGCAAGGAGTTTTGAGTTTGAGATTAGAGTCGCGCACAACTTAAAACTTAACATTATTTCGCCCGCCCGTCCCAAACCCGCAGTTCTAAATCGCCAATTACCGATTCCAAAGCCATGCGAATTTTTAATCAGTCTCCTCCTTCAGAAACAGAAACCAAGAAGCGAATTTTACAAGCAGCTCAGCGGTTGTTTGCTCGCAGCGGATACGACGGTACGACAACTCGCGATTTAGCAGCGGCGGCGGGGGTGGCTGAGGGTACGCTATTTCGGCATTTTGATAATAAAAAAGCGATTTTGATTGAGGTGGCGACGGAAGGATGGGTGGAATTGCTGACGGATTTGCTGACGGAATTGAGCGAGATGGGAAGTTACAAAGCAGTGGCTCAGGTGATGCGCAGGCGGATGCTGAATATTCGCGAAAATAGCGATATGATGCGGGTGTGTTTTTTGGAAGCGCAGTTTCACCCGGATTTGCGCGATCGCATTCAGTTAGAAGTCATCGGAAAAATGAGCGCTGTAGCTGAGGCTTTTTTTGAAACTGCGATGGAAAAAGGAGTTTATCGCAAGATGAATCCAAAGATTGTCGCTCAGGTATTTTTGGGAATGTTTGCCGTCGCCGGTTTCAGTCAAAATACGATTATGGAGCCGAATGCTTCCCCGCAAGAAATGCAGGAAATGGCAGAAGGATTAGCAGAGATTTTTCTAAATGGGGTTTTGGTTAAGGATTAGGCATGGGGGATGGGGCATGGGGAATTGGGCATCGGCCAAAGAGGGCATCGGGCATGGGGCATGGGGCATGGGGAATTGGGCATCGGCCAAAGAGGGCATTAGTCATTAGTAGTGCACGACACACCGGGAGCATCTCATAGTTGCAAATCGGCTTTTTTTATTGAACGCGCCGTGTTTACTTCAAATCGACTCAATTCTCAATCGCTCAATCTCCCAATCCCTCAAATCTCAAATCTCAAATCTCAAATCGCCCGCTCGATTTACTTTTCTATCAAAACTGAGATACTCCCGACACATCTGTGAAATCCGTTACATCCGTGGAGCGAATCCATTGCCGAACTTTCTTGCTTTTTCCTTCTACTTATGAACAAAGTTTTGGAATATTCTATGCGGCCCCTAACGCAGGAAGACGAACCTTTTTTGTGGCAAATGCTCTACGTCGCGGCGCACGTGGCAGAAGAAGGCGAATCAACCGTGGAAGCTGTTGTGAATCATCCTTTAATTGCGAAATATGTCAAGCATTGGGGACGTGCAGGCGATATGGGCTTTGTAGCCACATTGAACAGCAGCCAGCCGATAGGAGCAGCGTGGCTGCGTTTGTTGACAGGGGACGATCGCGGATTTGGCTGGATTGATGATACTATCCCAGAATTGGCAATTGCGGTTCTTCCAGAATATACAAATCAGGGTGTAGGAACGCAATTGCTGGCTCATTTGTTGCCAGCAGCTACAGCATTTTATCCATCTGTATCCCTGAGTGTCAGAAGCTCAAATCCGGCCCTGCATTTATACGAGCGAGCGGGATTTAAAGTAATGGAGGGAAGCGAGACTATCAACCGCACAGCCGGGACATCATTGACTATGAAAATAGATTTTGATTGAGGGAATTATTACTCGTCGTTAAACTCGTACATTTGCTGTACCCAATTCTCCCGATTGTCCTGCCATTCATCGGAAACTACTTCCCAATTTGTATTGCTTTCTAGTTCCAGCAATAAACTTGAAACTTCTTCAAGAGTCGATGCTGAGTGACATTCTTCTACCCAACTTTTCCGGCGCCGTTTCCATTGATTTTGCACCGCTTCCCACTCAATGTCTGATTCCAATTCAAGTAGAAATTCTGCTAGCTGTGACGGTTCAACTGCTGCTTGCACTCCACTCACCCAACTGTCGCGACGTTCTTTCCATTCTTTTGTCACTGCTTCCCATGTGAGGTTGCTTTCAAACTCTAACAGTAACTGGTTCATATCTACCATATTAAATGTTTTTTTTTGCAGTTGATGCTCAAATTATACAAAATTTTTCAATGAATAGTGTTAAAAAAAATTAAAGATTGCGGTGTCAGTGAAACTACGGAATTGATAACTGAATAATGAGCGATAAATTTACTTTAGATATGCTAGACATTCCCTGCGGTTGGAATCGCGGGACAGGCGACTGGACGGGAGTGGCGGCTGCGATGCAGAGAGGGGAAACTGTCGAAGTAATTCAAGAAGTTGGCTCGACTTTGTGGCAAAACAGTCTGCCTGCAAAACATTCATTGTATTGGGAAGGGGAAAATCTATCACCGATAAAAGGGCGAATTTGGATTAGTTTTACTCAGAGAAGATTTGCGCCAAATTCTGCTTTGCCAAAGGTTCAATGGCATCCGAGAGTGTTGTGGGTAGGGATAGGTTGCAAGGCTGGAACAGCGCGAGAATTAATCGAAACTGCGATTCAAAATGTCTGTCGCAGTTATCATTTAGCGGAAAGTGCGATCGCCGGTATTGCTACAATAGACGCTAAATCAGGTGAAGTCGGCTTGCTGGAACTTTGTCGATCGCGCAACTGGCTGTTAAAAACCTTTGCGGCTGATGTTTTAAGTTCCGTTGAAGTCCCCAATCCTTCAGATGTTGCAGCAAAATCAGTCGGCACGCCCAGCGTAGCAGAAGCCGCTGCACTTTGTGCGATCGCCCAAATTGTCACCGCGCATCAACACCAAAAAACGCAGATATCCATCAATCATCTGCGTTTATCTCAGTTGATCTGCGGTTCACATCCGCTCTTAGTTCCGAAAAAAGTCTTTCGATCGGAAAAAATGCTAGGCTCTGTTACAGTAGCGGTTGCAGTTTGCCCGATCGACTATCTAGAATAATAGCCTACGACTCGAAGCTGCCGGCATTCACAAATCGGCCAATCAGCCCAGAAACAAACGACAACACAATTGAACCGAACAAAGCAGGCCAAAAACCGTTAATCGCAAAGCCGATACTGAACGCACCCGCCAACCACGAAGCCAAAGAAAGCGAAATCGCATTCACCACAAACAAAAACAAACCTAAAGTCAGAATGCTGAAAGGCAGGGTCAGCAATGTAATAATCGGCCTGACAACCGCATTCACAAATCCGATAACCACCGCAGCCAGCATCGCCGCCGGAAAGCTCGTCACCACAATACCTGGTACAATGTTAGCGGTAATGACCAGTGAAACCGCCGCTACTATCCAAGTTAAGAAAAAACTTAGCATATCTTTTTTTGATCTCCATCACTATTAATTTAGATTTTAACTGTTTAGGCGATCGACCAAAGTTCGGGATACACTACGAAATACCCACCTTGCGAGAATCTCAGACTTATGAAACTCCGGCAACTAGCAGCATTCATCTTGGCGCTAACCATCTTCATCCTGCCGCGCGCAGCCCAAGCTCAATCTAAATATTACCCACCGCCGCTGTCCTTTAGCAATGCCGAACTGACCAGACGCGATTTTTCCGGTCAAATCCTGCGCGCCGCTGAGTTTTCTAACGCGAATATGGATTTGACTAATTTTTCTAATGCCGATTTGCGGGGAGCAATTATGAGCGCTTCGGTGATGACTGAGGCGAATTTGCACGGAGCAAATTTAACTAATGCGATGATCGATCAAATTAAATTTACTAAGGCAGATTTAAGCGATGCAATTTTAGTGGAAACAATTTTGCTGCGTTCTACTTTTGATGAAGTTAATATCACTGGCGCTGATTTTACGGACGCAATTATGGATGGCGCACAAGTGAAAGAATTGTGTGCAACAGCCAGCGGAATTAATTCTCACACGGGGGTTTCTACTCGCGATTCTTTGGGATGCCGCTAATTTATTTGATCGTCCCATAATTTCAATTTGTGGAACAGGCATCTTGCCTGTTCCTGATAGATTCAATCAAACTTATACCAATTTAAAAAATCAATGCAACAATATTTGTAGGGTGTGGATCCATCAATAGTATCCAAAAAGAGATGAACAATCTAACAAGCGACGCACCATCGACTATATTTGAATAAACTTTCCTCAACCTCAATTATTGTAGAGACGTAGGGTGCGTCGCCACGAATAGTTCTCGCCCTCCACCAGGCTGCCAGTGGGCGACGCACCCTACAATTCATAACGCTGATGAATAACAAAGGAGGTGGTATTACTACAAACCTGGGAAAGAACGGACTGAAGTCCTTACTACAAACCTGATTTACTAAGGAAGGAAAATTTAATAATTTCAACACCTGCTGGAGGCAGAGCCTCAAGATTTGCGTTACCAGGCAGAGCCTGGTAACAAGGAAAACGGACTGAAGTCCTTACTACAAACCTGATATACTAAGGCTTGGCTTTTTTCTGAGAATCCTCATAATGATCGCTCATTAACTGATTGACTTCTGGATTGTAAATCCGCAGATAATTCCAGTAATTCTCAAACACCGATTTCACGTATCCTTTCGTTTCAGGAAACGGAATCTTTTCTGCAAAAGCATCCGGGTCACTAAAATCAAACCTCTTCAACCAATCTGCTACTGCATTGGGCCCGGCATTGTAACTCGCCACCGCTAACATCGAGTTATTCTTGTACTCGTCGTGAGTGTGATCTAAATACCAAGTTCCGAGTTTAATATTGTCGTCCACATTCTCCAGTGAATACTTTTTGAGGCTGATTTTCTCAGCAACCCAACTAGCCGTTTCTGGCATCACCTGCATTAAACCGGTGGCACCAACTGCTGATTTAATTACGGGCATAAATCTCGATTCTTGCCTGATTAATGCTGTAACTAAAACAGGATTTATTTTGCGTTCTTGCGACCATTTGGTAATGTTTTCTAAGTAAGGAAAAGGATAAAGTGCTTGCCAATAAGCTGGCTGCTGTCTGAGAGCGAGGTATTGGGTTCTATCATCGGGTTTGTCGCGCTGGCGCAAGCTCCCAACCATCCACAAACCGTCTAAATTGTCTCCAACTCCAATTCGCATTAAACCGTCGGTAAACTGTTCGGCAATACTCGGTTCGACGCGGTTGGTAAATTCTATTTGCCACAGATTCCAAGCATCTCTATCTTGACCTAATTGATAGAGTTCTTTCAATGCAGGAGATCCGGCGGTTGGTTCGGGGCGCTGAGGCTGTTGCACTACCTTGGGAGATAAGTCTCGGACTGTGGTAAAGTCGCCTACTGGCCAGCCGAGAAATACTGCCGATCGCCATGCGAAATATGATTCTGGATAGCGTAAAATAGTGTACTCAAATGAAGTCTTGGCATCCTGTTCGCGGCCGAGTTGCTGTGCCCATTTTCCCACCCAAAATGCTGCTTCTGGTGCTTGTTCGCTGTCGGGATTGTGGGTGGTTAATTCCCTCGCCCATTGCCAACCTGATTTTAAATCTCCGGCTTTGGCATACTGTTGGGCGATCGCCCAACGCAGTTCGCCTGCTTTATCAGAATTGTTGTATTTTGTCAATAGCAACTTGCGAGTTTCTGAGGCGGATTGACTGCTGCCTGCTTTGTCGAGCAGTTGGGATTTATCTAGCAAAGCTTCGGGGGCATAATTGGGGAATTTGGCGATCGCGCGATCGAGATAAACCATCGCATCCTGAGGATCGCTCAGCCGCGACAGCCGAATTAAACCCAAACCAGTATCTTCGGAATCGGGGAAATCCCGCACTAATTCTTGATAGGCAATTCTCGATTCCGGGATTTTGCCGTCGAGCCACAAACCGCGAGCTTGGCGGTAAAGATTTTTGGCGGTGCGGGGAGCTTTCCCGTAAGCAATAGAGCCTTTGCCGTAATCCTGTTTTTCCCAATAGCCAAAGGCAATTTCTTCCCAATCTTCCGGTTTCAAAGCGGCGCTGTTTTGCTGCACCAGTTGTTCTAATATGCTACCGTAATCTTTGACATAATGACCGTATTTGGCTACTAGCAGCATCAACTCCGGCTGGTTGGGATTTTCTTTTAACTTGCGGAGGGCAATTTCTACGCTGCGCGGATGAGCGGGAAATTCAGTAATTGCCTGCTTCCAATATTCCGGTTTTGAATTGCCTAAAACATATAAAGCTTCCGCTGCTACCGGGTCGCTCGGATAGTTTTTTAGCAGTTCTTCCCAAGCTTTTTTAGATTTGCCTTTTTCGCCGCTTAATTGGTAAGCTTGCGCGCGTTTTAGGGCAATGTGAGAGGCTAAAACTGGATATTCTTGCTCTAATTTTTCCAATAAAGTGAGAGCTTTGGCGGCATTTCCTTGCTGGATTAAATCGCTAGCCAGCAGGTAACGGGCGCGGCTTTGAGGGGAGACTTGTTGCTTGTCGTTTGAATTCTCAGATCGATCGCCCGCGAGTTCAACCAATTTCGCCGCTCGCTCGCTCGGTGACAGCGATACCAGCATTTTGACCGAGGATGCGGAATTCGCTGCATCCTGTGAGTGCTGAGCCTTCTGGAACGGGGCCAAACCCATCCATTTCGCCGCCGCCAGCCCTGAGCCGATCGCCATTACGCCAACTGAAACGCTGATTAAAACATAAACTCGGGTGTTGCGTCGCTGATTCATGGGAAAATTTAAGAAAATAACAATAGAAAACCGATCGCCAGCAGACTTGGCTGATATAGTACCAGAATTTATTTTGATGTGGAGCGGGGAATTTGTGCGATCGATATATTTGCCCGCACCTGCAAAAAAAACCACAAACCACCAACAACCAAGTACAATCAAAAATCTAAAATCTCAACTGTAAATCAAAACATGGAATTTCTAGTCACCGATACGCTACCCTCTGCTTGGACGGGAGATGCCCTGGCAATTGGTCTATTTGAGGACGCTCTAGAGCTGGGCGGGGAGCTGGCACAATTAGATGAACAACTGGCTGGCACTTTGAAAGAGCTGATTCAAGAAGTAGATTTTAAGGGCAAAGCGGGCCAGAGTGCGATCGCCCGCGTCGGCGGCAACAATCCCATCCGCAAAATTGCGATCGTCGGTTTGGGGAAAGCCCCAGACTTAAAATTAGACACCGTGCGGCAAGCTGCGGGCGTTTGCGCCAAGTTAGCCAAAAAAGAGAAATGCAAAATCCTGGGAATTAGCTTTCCGGTGTGGAAAAACGCGCCGGATGTTACAGCAAGTGCGATCGCCGAAGGTGTAGAACTCTCCCTGAATCAAGACAACCGTTTCAAATCGGAACCCGACGATAAAAGCCCGCAAGTAGAACAAATTCAGTTGCTCGGTTTTGCCGGTACCGAAAGTGCGATCGCCCGCGCCCGCCAAATCACAGCCGGAGTTATTTTAGCACGAGAATTAGTCGCAGCACCGGCCAATTATGTCACCCCGATTACCATGGCCGAAACCGCTCAAAGTCTGGCGGCTGAATGCGGTTTAGAATTAGAAATATTAGAGCAAGAAGAGTGCGAAAAACTAGGCATGGGAGCCTTTCTCGGCGTTGCCAAAGCATCCGACTTGCCGCCAAAATTCATCCACCTGACTTACAAACCCGCAGGCACACCGCGCCGCAAAATTGCGATCGTCGGCAAAGGATTGACCTTTGATTCCGGCGGTTTGAACATCAAAGGTGCGGGCAGCGGCATTGAAATGATGAAAGTAGATATGGGTGGCGCTGCTGCTACCTTGGGGGCCGCAAAGGCGATCGGGCACATCAAACCAGATGTCGAAGTTCACTTTATCAGCGCCGTCACCGAAAACATGATCAGCGGCCACGCCATGCGCCCTGGAGACATCCTCACAGCTTCCAACGGCAAAACAATTGAAGTTAACAATACCGACGCCGAAGGCCGTTTAACCCTGGCTGACGCTTTGGTATTTGCTGATAAGTTGGGAGTTGACGTAATTGTCGATTTAGCAACTCTGACTGGCGCCTGCGTAATTGCTTTGGGCGAAGATATCGCAGGTTTGTGGAGTCCTCAAGATAGCGTCGCCGCCGAAATCGTCGCCGCCTCAGAATTGGCAGGCGAAAAGTTTTGGCGAATGCCGATGGAAGAGAAGTATTTTGATGGCTTGAAAGCTTTGCACGCTGATATGAAAAACACAGGGCCTCGTCCCGGCGGTTCGATTACGGCGGCGCTATTTTTGAAGCAGTTTGTCAAGGATACTCCTTGGGCGCATTTAGATATTGCTGGCCCAGTTTGGAGCGACAAAGAAAACGGCTACAACGGCGCTGGATCAACTGGTTTTGGAGTTCGGACTCTGGTGCATTTGGTGCTGGGCGGCGCTTAGTTTTACCAATTCTTCAACGTGATATTTGTAGGGAGGCCGCAATGCCCATTAGTCCCAACTTAAGCGTAAAAGCCTCTGTATCTATCGTTTATAGCCGAGTCTAGATCCCCCTAAATCGCCCTCTCCCTTGGGGAGTAGGGGTTGACGAAAGAGAATGCTCCTGTCCCCCCCCTTTCGCTCGGGGGAGTAGGGGGCAAGAATTAGGGGGTATCTAGGGCTTATAAGTCCTTTCAGTTGACAGTTGACAGTTGACCGCTTGAGGGCACTTGACAAAAGAAGGAAGAGGATTGGAGGAATGAATAGTCTGATTTTAATTTCTCCCTACAAAAGTTCCG
The DNA here is from genome assembly GCF_036702665.1 of Microcoleus sp. Aus8_D2. Classification (NCBI taxonomy): domain Bacteria; kingdom Bacillati; phylum Cyanobacteriota; class Cyanophyceae; order Oscillatoriales; family Microcoleaceae; genus Microcoleus; species Microcoleus sp. Aus8_D2. The sequence continues at coordinate 31,375 of NZ_JAUBUN010000046.1, read as the reverse complement.
GCTTTAACCCAATTCTTTATGGTAAAAAAAAGTCAATCATCATAATTAAAAATTTCTATTTTTCATAAACAATAAGTACGCGAACCTATGTATTCCGTCACTGCGAGGAAAGTAAGCGTTCCGAGCCGCTGCCAAAGCAATCGCTGATACTTGGGGAAAGCTGCGCTCCCCGATCCCAACCTACACAGTTTTGAAATTCCCTGAAAAAAGAGCTGTTTCATAAAAACTGAAAAAAGTATATAATTATGTAAATATTTCAACCAGCGAAATCAAATAATTATATTTGATGGGATTTGCATTGGTACAGATAACTTTTCTTGAACTTTATGCAACAAGTATTAACAATTTTTTTTTCAACAGTTACTGTATCTTCCGCACTCGGCTGCGACGCGCTGCGGGAGTTGCGACTGTACGCTGTTTTTGACTCGCTGACGGCACTGGCTTATTGCTCTCTGGCGCTATCTTTAGTTTATTTTACTCGCCAAAGTTCTCACAGCAAGATTGGACGGCTGTTTACCGTCGGTTTTTTTGCCTGCGGCGCTGCTCAATTGATGGAAGTTTGGACGGTTGGGCATTCCATGTATTGGCTGTCGGTAGCTCTCAAAGCTGCAATTGCTGTGATTTTTTTGCTTTTAGCCGCAGTCGCGATCGCCCTGAGGCCGAAAGCACTTGCCAATTCGGGTTTAAATCAAACCGAAAATATTCCACAATTGCCGTTCAAACAGGTAGAAGAAAATGGAGAATTGGCAAAACAATCGATCGCGCTTGCAGAGGCAGAAACTATTATCGATCGCGCTTTAGCTCTCAATTCGCTTAACGAACAGTTAGAAAAAGAAATTGCGGAGCGCCACCGGGTTGAGGAAAAGTTGCAACTGGCTCAATTGGCGATCGACCGATCGGCAGATGCGGTATTCTGGATCGGATCGGACGGTAAATTTTTGTACGTCAACGACGCCGCTTGCTCTTCCTTGGGATATTCTGTGGCAGAATTGCTCGATCTGACTGTGCACGACATCAATCCAGATTTTCCCGAAACTGCTTGGAATTTGCACTGGAAAGTCTTAAAACGGTGCGGTTCCGTTAATATTGAAGTTCACCACATCACTAAGTCTGGTCGCATTTTTCCGGTGGAAATTACGATCGACCATTTGCAGTTTAACGACAAAGAATATCAATGCGCCTTTGCTCGCGACATTAGCCAGCGCAAGCGGATTGAGGCAACTTTGCGAGAAAAGGAACAAGAATTTAGGTCATTAGTTTCTAATATTCCCGGCGCGGTTTACCGTTGCAGTGCTGCGGGGCGATCGAGCTTAACTTTTATCAGCAGCGGCATAGAAGCTATTTCCGGCTATCCCGCAGCTAACTTTATGATTCAACCAGTGCAGGCTTTTCCTAGTATAGTTCATCCCGATGACGCGCAGGAGATCGATAAAATTATCGATCGGGCTATCAAGACAAAACAACCTTACGCGATCGAATATCGCCTGATTCACTGCAACGGAAATGTGCGGTGGGTTGCAGAGAAAGGTCAAGGCATTTTCAACGCAGCAGGTCAAGTTTTATCGCTCAACGGCGCCATTTTTGACATGACAGAGCGCAAAGCAGCGGAGGATGCTTTGCGGCTGTCCGAGGCGATCGCCAACAACAGAGCCCACCAGCTAGAAATCGCTCTCAAAGAACTCCGAGAAACTCAAGCTCATCTAATTCATACCGAAAAAATGTCAAGTCTCGGTCAAATGGTAGCAGGAGTGGCTCACGAAATCAACAACCCCGTGAGTTTTATCTACGGCAATATATCCTACGCCAGCCAATATATGAGAGACTTGTTGCAGCTTGTAGAACTTTACCAAACAAACTATCCTCAGCCACCCGTAGAAGTTCAAGAATATATTGAAAACATCGATTTAGAATTTTTGAAAGAAGATTTGGTAAAAATATTATCTTCGATGAAAATGGGAGCAGATCGCATTCGCGAAATAGTTCTGAGCTTGCGAAACTTCTCGCGTTTAGACGACTCGGCAAAGAAGCCCGCCAACCTTCACGAAGGCATAGACAACACCCTTCTAATTTTGCACAACAAACTGCGAGCTAGAGCCGAATATCCAGAAATAAAAGTAATCAAACATTACGGTAAACTGCCCTTAATTGAATGTTATGCAGGTCAGCTAAATCAGGTATTTATGAATCTGCTTAGCAACAGTATTGACGCCCTGGAAGATGCTTGCAACCAAAAAAGGCGATCGGGCGGCGCCGACTGGGAACCAACTATTATAATTCGCACAGAAGCCCTTAACGAAAACAGTATTTGCATCCGCATTGCCGATAATGCGATCGGGATGACAGAAGAAGTGCGCAGCCGATTGTTTGACCCATTTTTCACCACAAAACCGATGGGGAAAGGCACTGGTTTGGGGTTAGCCATCAGTTACCGAATAGTCGTGGAAAAACACGGCGGAGCCTTGATATGCCGTTCGGTTTTGGGTGAGGGGACGGAATTTGCGATCGAGCTTCCCTGATCAAAAATAAGTTGGTAGTGAGGACTTGAGTCCTTAGATTTTTTTATGAGGACTGAAGTCCTCACTACCAACCAGTCGATTACCATCACAAAAACGGAACGCACGTGCGGACTCTTCGGGGGGACTACAAACTCATCTGATTGCGGTTAATCGATCGGACACGATATAATGGATACTTGCTGTCATTGCGAACGGGGCGCTTGCAATCGCAAAGCCTTGAGATTTAAACGAGAAAAATTCAATACCAATTATCTCAACTTAAGCTGTTCAGCCTTTAAATTGTATCTCAATAAATAATCAAACTATTGTGGGCAGTTGCTCAGAGCAGCGTCCCGAATATGCAATGTTTATTTGCGCCATAGCTTACCTTCCCTGCAACTTCAATCAACTATGAAACGGAACACTTAATAAAGGCAAAAGAGTTAAAATCAACCAAGCAAAAAACCACTTATTCACCTTTAAAACAGGTTCAGGCTCTGCCAACAGCGCCTCTATTCTCTCTCCCAGTCTATTTGGCGAACCGACAGCACCAACCACGCAAGCTACATCAAAATTTTGGTGCGGGTAACTCGCCACTAACAGCAAAGCTTCTGCTAATAATAAACCATCAACTCCCGCCGCCGCTCTAGCATCAGCCCGCAATTCCCGCAATGTTAATAACTCCTCCCACAAAGCTTGTGTATTCGGCAGCCAAACAGTAATTTGCCGCAGCCATCCCAGCCAGAAAAACCAGAAGGTATCGCGATAATAGTAGTGGGCTTGTTCGTGGGTAATTACTGCTTGCAGGTGAGCTGAGTCTAGGCTTTTCAACAATCCCGTACTGACAGCAAATTCTGAATTCCAGAAACCAATTATAGCAGAAAATAGAGCGGGGGTGTCAAGAACTCTGACATTTATTCCGGCTATTTTTTTATGAGGACAGGTGCGAATTTGATTTAAAAATAGATGGCCATCCGCCGCTAACTTAATACACAAAATTGCTGCTACAATCAGAAAAATCACAGCTAGTAAATAGCTAAACCATCCGTCCCACAATCTTACCATTTGTCCCTGAGTTCCCATAAAAATCACTGCGATAGCTGTCGCGAGCAATAGCAGCGGGGGAAACAAGAAAAATAAGAGCGATCGCTGCCAGCGACTGGCCCAATTGCCTTCAGGAACAGACCATCTAATTCTCAAACAGCAAGCAGCAACCAACGCGGTAACAATCAGGATTAAGTGCATTATTTTTGCTCCTCCCGGGCTTGGCGGGCAGCTTGAATGCGAAGGGAAATTTCTTCTAATTGTTCGACGGTTGCTTGGTCGAGACTGTCAGCAAATGCTGCTACAATATCAGGATTGCCAACTGCTAGGAACTTCTGCAAGCGATCGTATGCAAACAATGCTTGGGCTTCTCGGGAAGAAACTAAAGGCTGCCAAGTGAATGTCCGTTCACTTTTGTTGCAAACCAGCCAACCCTTGTCTGTAAGGCGCCGCAGCACGGTTGTTACTGAAGCATAGGCCAATTCGCGATCGGGATCGGATAAAATGCGATCGTGCACGTCTTTCACTGTAGCAACTTCTAGTTCCCAAACTATATTTAAAATCTCTGCCTCCAAAGGGCCGAGGGATAGTTGCTTAGGGCGGTAATTCGGCAGAGGATTCATAGGATTTTAGATTAGAGATTTTAGGGATATAAGTAATTATTTACCAACAGTACATCATTGAGGATTTCGATCGACTGTTTCTTTAGAAACACTTAATCAGAAATTTTGCTATTTACAAGTTTGACAAGCCGTCATTTGACAATTCAAGCAAAAAAGTGTAACAATTATCCGGAAATTATCCAACTCAGTATTTTAAGTATCTCTCAATGAAAAAAAAACTAATCCTCGCCTCAACTGCCGCAGGAATCGCTATGCTGTGCAGCTATTGGGCTATTGACAGGCATCAAGCCACAGCGGCAGAAAATCAAGAAATCGAGATTAAATTTAGTGCGATGGTAGGCGAAAAACCGTTTAACTGCGGCGAAAGCTACAGCAATTTAGGTACGCCGGCTGCTACTGTTACCGTTACAGATTTCCGTTTTTATGTATCGGATGTTGCTTTAATTGATGCTAGCGGTAAAGCTGTACCCCTGAGTTTAAAACAAGACGGCAAATGGCAGCATCAAAACGTGGCTTTGCTAGATTTTGAGAACAAATCCGGTGCTTGTGCTAACGGAACAGTCGAAATTCGCGATCGGCTAATTGGTACAATACCCAAAGGCAACTACAAAGGCCTACAATTCACCATCGGCGTACCTTCTAACCTCAATCACCAAGACGCAAGTCTAGCACCTTCTCCCCTGAATTTAACATCCCTGTGGTGGAACTGGCGCGGCGGCTACAAATTTCTGCGGATCGACATGAAAAATGAAACTAAAAGCACCAAGCCCGTCAGCCACACTCAGGGCGATCGCATTCAGGAAGTTGCTAACACAAAACCAGAACAATACAGTCATGAAAAGAACGAAAATCACGGCAATACACCAGGTTTTGTCATCCATTTAGGCAGCACCGGATGCACAGCAGGCGAAAAAAATCAGCCAGCAAATAGCTGTACAAATCCTAACACAGCAAAAGTTTTTTTAAATGAATTCGATGCCGCAAAAAATACAGTAGTTGCCGATATCAAGTCTCTGGTAGCTAATAGCAATTTGGCAGTAAACCAACCGAACACTCCTCCAGGTTGTATGTCAGAACCCAAGGATAGCGATTGCAGCGGAATTATGAATAATTTAGGTTGGTCATTTGATGGAAAACCAGCCGCCAGACAAACTTTTTTTAAAGTTAAGTAAGCTGTAAGCTGTTCGATATTTAAAGGACGATAGTAGGGTGCGTCAGTACACAAGCGTTTCCGTTGCTGTGGGAGTGTTCGCTCCTGACGCAACTTACTGTCGGTGGTTAGTAATTTAAATGCGTAACAGCTTAGGGGCGGGTTCGCCAATAAGCTTGAAGATGACAGATAATTTAAGTAAACTCGCCCCCATCCCACAAATGAAATTAAGTCGCTTATTCACCTTTACTATTATTTGCATTTGGTCGTGTTTTTTGGCGATCGCCCTGACTAACCTTTTTTGGGAAAAAAAAATTGCGAACGCCACTCCTCCACCTCAAACCTACAACTGGAATATCCCCGCTTGGATGCCGAAACCAATTGTACCAGCCGACAACCCAATGAACAACGAAAAAGTCGAACTGGGGCGGCATCTTTTCTACGAAAAACGCTTGTCAATTACAGGCACATTTTCCTGTGCTTCCTGTCACATTCAAGCCAAAGCTTTTACAGACGGTAAAACAGTAGGAGTCGGCGCCACCGGCGAAAAACACCCGCGCAATGCCATGAGTTTAGCCAATATCGGCTACAATTCAGTGCTAACTTGGGCAAATCCGCTACAGAATAAACTGGAATCTCAGCTATTAGTTCCCCTGTTTGGCGAACATCCGATCGAAATGGGAATGGTAGGTAAAGAACAGGAACTTTTGGCAATGCTGCGGTCAGATTTACCATATCAAAAAATGTTTGAGGCCGCTTTTGGTAGGGGAAAAAACAATATTAATATCAGCAATTTAGCCAAGGCAATCGCCTCTTTTGAACGCACTTTAATTTCCCTAAATTCTCCCTACGACCGCTATCGGTACGGCGGCGACAATAACGCTATCTCAGCCTCAGCTAAGCGGGGGGAAGAATTATTTAACAGCGAACGTTTAGAATGCTTCCACTGTCACGGAGGCCTAAATTTTTCCGATTCGATCGTGCACGATCGCTTGGCTTTTAAAGAAATTGCTTTTCACAATACAGGACTGTACAATATAGACGGCAAAGGCGCTTATCCGCCAAACAATACAGGGGTTTACGAAATCACCAACCAACCCTCAGATATGGGCAAATTCAAAGCACCTACTTTGCGAAATATTGCCTTGACTGCACCTTATATGCACGACGGAAGTATCAAAACTTTAGAAGAAGTTATCGGTCACTACAAAGCGGGCGGTAGAACTATTAAAAAAGGAGAATTGGCAGGAGTAGGAAGTGAAAATCAACTCAAAAGTAATTTTGTTTCTGGGTTTAAATTGACAGTACAAGAACAGCGCGATTTGCTAGCTTTCCTGCGCAGTTTGACCGATGAAGAATTTATCAATAACCCCGAATTAAAAGCTCCGAATCTGTAATATCATCTCCGTTTGATTCAGACTTGTATCCGTCAACTTGTGTAGGGGCTCTTTCGCCTAGATACAGGATTAATACCAAATCCGGGTTAAAAACCCCTTCCCTATTGCGCGAGCTCCCGCGAGAGGGGGAGAGGGGGGGAGGGGGAGAAACAAGAGGGGGGAGGGGGAGAAATTAGCAATCTCACTCAAAAAGGGGATGAGTAACCCGGATTTAGTATAGGTACGACAAATTTTATAAACCCCCCCCGGCCATACAAGTCCGCTGCTACCGGACTTGATATAATACCAGATGTATAAGGTTAGTGTGCCTAATTCAAGGAACAGACTGGCAGGACGATCGCAAATTCAGTACCTTGACCGGGCTGAGAATTCACATCGATCGCACCCCCATGTTTCTCAACAACAATCTGCCGCGCGATCGCCAATCCCAACCCCGTACCTTTACCTACAGATTTGGTTGTAAACAGATGATCTAAAATCTTCTGTTTCACCCCTTCAGTCATGCCTATGCCATTATCTTTGATGCGAATTACTACTTGTTTTTTCTCTGGATAAATATCGGTTTTGAGCGTAATTTGATTGGCAATTTCTTGATAACTACGTCCAATATTTGACTCATCCAAAGCATCGATCGCATTTGCCAACAAATTCATAAACACCTGATTCAACTGTCCGGCGTAGCACTCCACCTGTGGTAAATCACCGTATTCCTTAACCACTGGGATTTCTGGGCGATTTTCGTTTGCCTTGAGGCGATGTTTCAGGATCATAATGGTGCTATCGATGCCATCGTGGATATTGCAGGCGACGGGGCGATCGGTATCAGCACGGGAGAAGGTGCGCAAGCTGGTACTGATGCCTTTAATGCGATCGCACCCCAGTTTCATCGAATCAATCATTTTGAACAAGTCTTCAATGATATAGTCGAGATCGATGTCTGCGGCACGATCGGCAATCTCGGTTTCCGGGGCGCGAGATCGATATAAATTGAGATGTTCTACTAAGTCTTGCACTGTTTGTTTGGTTTCGTGCAGATTGCCAGAAACAAAGCCAACGGGATTATTGATTTCGTGGGCGACTCCGGCGACTAAGTTACCCAAAGCCGACATCTTTTCACTTTGAATCATTTGCAGTTGGGTTTGCTGCAAGTTTTGTAAGGCTTGTGATAATTCCTCGGATTTTTGAGTGATGACGGCTTCGGCTTGTTTGCGATCGCTAATATTTTGAGAAATACCAATCAAACCAATGATGTTTCCCACCGGATCTCTGAGGGGTGTTTTAACAGATAGATATCTGTTGTCTACTCCATCATCTGGGACGATTTATTCAATGCGTTTAGTGATACCTGTTTCTGTCACTTCTTTGTCTATTTTCATAATCGCTTCCGAAATTTCAGGGGGGAATATATCGGCATCAGTCTTGCCAAGTATTTCATTGATTGTTGTATTAAAAAACTTACTTACATTTGAATTCATAATCAGATAACGACCTTGTAAGTCCTTAGCAAAAAAGTAGTCTGGTATTGCTTCTAGGAAGGAGTGAAGTAAGTTATTAGTTGCTTGCAATGATTGTTCAGAAGCTTTACATTCAGCATAAAGTCTAGCATTTTCCAAAGAAATAGCGGCTTGGGTGCAAAGGAACTCGATCACCGTGATGCGCGATCTCGTAAATACCCCAGCAGTAGATTGATTTTTCAGGTAGAGAATTCCCGCTAAATGCCCTCGATCCAGAATCGGTAAACACAGCACACTCTGGGGCTGGTGTTGGTTGAGATAGTTGCCAATGACGGGTAAATCGGTTTGTAAATTGTTTATTACAACTACCGATCGCGTCCGTTTGACATACTGAATCAGTTTGATGGGAACATTGGGATAATCGTCTAAAGGTTCTGAACAAAGTTCTGTGGTTTCCAGAGTTGAGATGGCTTTGACTTGCCATATTTCGTCTTGAGGTAGAAGTAATATGCACTTGTCAGCCCCGGAGTTTTGCAGAATGATTTGGGTAAGTTGGCGGAGTAGTTCATCCAATTCGATCGCACTAGAGAGAGCTTGGGCCACTTTAATTACAGAGGCAAAATCCAAGGCATCAGAAATTATGGTACTGTCAACTTTGCTCGATGAATGAGTAATATTTGTCAGAGTTTCTAAGGGATTAAAGCTGGTTTGGGGTTGCTGCAATATCGGTTGGATCAATTGAGGATAACGGGTTTCCAGATCGACAACTTTGGCTTTGGCTCCCCATTTGACATAGCAATAGTAGGCTGATTGCATATAACCAGCGGCAACTTTTTCTTTACCCCAGTTGAGGTAGAATTTGGCTGCAAGTTCGTTGGCTAGCGCTTCATCTTGAATGAAGTTGTTAGCTTTGGCACTGGTAATGGCGCGATCGTAGTGTTCAATGGCATCGGTTTTATTTCCCAATACCCGATATTGCTCGGCTGCTACCAATTCCCAGCGATGTTGATGATTCGCAGGAGCCAATGCTGCCCAATGATCCAATTTATCCTGATGCTGTTGCACTTGTAAAAGAATTGCCTGACGCTCTTCTGGAGATGCTTCTGCATACTGGGTTAATTGAATCAGCGCATCAAAAAAGGAATAGAGGGGAACTAAAAACGTCGCCAAGGCACCATCTGAATATTGAGCCGTTTGGGCAGAGAATTGGATTGCCTCTGCATCTTTTCCAAAGAGGTAATAGAGAATAGTTTGGTTTAAATACCAGTCGAACAATGCGGATCGTTGATTGGTTAATTGTAGTTCAGAGAGGGATTTTTCCTGGTTAAAGCTCATCCCCGTCAAATGATAAGGCACCTCACCCTGCCCCGATAAATTAAGTACAGTTTGATAATAGATTTCTTCAGAATGACGGGAAGCAGCGTGTTGGTATCGATCGATAGTTTGACGATAGGCATCCATCGCCTGAGCAAGTTCTGTTAATTCAATTCCCGCATAATAAGCGTAATAACAGTATGCTACAGCGCTTAAGCAAGCAACCTCAATCTCTCCAGTTTCTAGCGCACTGCGGTATGTTTCTTGCAACCCAATCAGACTTTCAGAGAGTGGCTTTTTCCAATGTTTGATGAAACGATGAACCACATAAAGATTTCGGGCTTTGAAGGATGTTAGTTGGAGTCGATCTCGAAGGCTCAATGCCAATTGCCCAAACTCGTAACCGTTGTCGATATTGCCCATGATGCCACATAGGATTAAGCCATAATCACCATAAGCAAATACAGAAACTGGACAATTGCCAGATTGGATGGATAATTCAACTTGTTTGAAAATTAGCAATGGCATTAAGTTAGAAGCTGACATATAGGTGGCAGACACCAAAACTGTCAAGATTTCCATCGCCGCCAAAAGCTGGGAATCGCGCATGGTGGGTAAATCAAGTAAACTCAAAGGTGATTTGTCTGCCCAGTGCGATCGCCCTGCCCCAAAAGCCTGCTCAATATCTGCCTGGGTGGGTTGTTGTGGAAATTCAATCCCCAGGGAGTGTAACACCGACAACCCAATCTGAATCGCCTCTAGATATTGCCCTTGGGCTTTGGCTCCCAAAATCCGAGTTTGCTGAACTTTGATGTTATCTAGCAATGTTTTTGACTGTTGCAGCACTACACTCGCCCACCCTTCCATCTGCTCAAAATCGGTGTTGAGATAGCTGGCCTCGGTAATGCCTTCATGGAGTGCCAGCGCGAGGGGATAATGGCTTTCCCAAGCATCCGCTGGTAAAAGCTCGATCCCTGTTGCCAGATATTCGATCGCCGCTGGATATGCTGTAGCAGTTTTAGCTTTTTGTCCGGCAGTTAGATTTAATTCTGCCAGATTTTCCCGCTCTTGAAGTGATGTAATTAGGGCAATGCCAATATTCAAATGATTTACAATTTCAAAGAGTCGCTCTTGGCGTTCGCTGGTGGAAGAATCGCGTAACAATAGTTGCCCCATTGACAGGTGAGTTGCTTGCTTGATATCTTCAGCAATCAGAGAGTAGGCTGCTTGTTGGACGCGAGCGTGCAAGAATTTATAAGGAACCCTAATCTCACCACTGCGATCGCACTCGCTTGAGTCATTCGCTTGGAAGAATTTGGAGGTTTCACTAATCGGGATAATCAGCCATTCTTGTAATGCTTTCCATAGGTTTGTTGCCGTCTCGATTGGCGATTGTTCAGAGACTAGCGCCAAGGTATTCAAATCGAATTTGTTGCCAATACAAGCCGCCAGTTTCAAAACTTCCTGTGTCTCTACCGGAAGTTTCTGCAACTGCAATGCCATAAACTCCACCACATCTGAGCTTAATGCCAACTGTCGCACCGCAACTATGTCGCATTGCCACCCCCCCGTAGCCCCCGTGCCCGCCCTGGTTGGAGGGGTAAACTCAATCCACCCATCCTCGTGTAGTGCTTTGAGAAACTGGGTGGTAAAAAACGGATTCCCTTTGGTTTTCTGATACACCAATTGCGTCAAGGGTTGCGCTAATTCCGCAGTACAACCCAGGGTGTCTGATACCAACTGATTCACCGTCATTTCTACCAATGGTTTCAAGGTAATTGTATTGACGATCGCTTGAGCTTTCTGAATCTGTTCCAGCGTCAGCATCAAGGGATGAGCTGGAAACACTTCATTATCTCGATAGGCCCCCAGAATTAGTAAATATCCCGAACTGGCTTCACTCATCAAAAAGTTCAACAAGTTTAAAGAAGCCGAATCAGCCCATTGCAAATCGTCTAAAAACATCACGAGGGGATGCTGTTTAGTTGTCAAGACAGAGATGAATTTTTGAAAGAGTAAGTTGAAGCGATTTTGAGCAGCATTACCGGAGAGTTCCGGCACCGGAGGTTGTGGTGCGATAATCTGTTCTAGTTCGGGAATTACATCCACAATGACTTGTCCGTTTTCGCCCACGGCGTCGAGAATTTTGGCTTTCCACGCCGCCAATTGGACATCGCTTTCACTCAACAATTGTCCCATTAAATCGCGAAATGCTTGCACCAAAGCCCCTAAGGGAATGTTGCGATTGAATTGGTCGAATTTCCCTTTGATGAAATAGCCGCGTTGCTGCACGATCGGCTTGTGGACTTCGTTTACTATTGCAGTTTTCCCAATTCCAGAAAAACCTGCTACTAGCATCATTTCGACCCCCCCTAGCCCCCCGGGTTGGGGGGGGTTAGCGACTCGATCGAATGCTTGCAGTAGAGTTTCTACTTCTGTTTCTCTACCGTAGAGTTTCTCGGAAATTATAAATCTGTCTGTAATATCTCGCTTTCCTAGTTCAAAATCATCTATTTTACCAGTTGCTTGTAATTGAGCCAAACAAGTCTCTAGATCGTGCTTCAATCCTAATACACTTTGATAGCGATTTTCGGCATTTTTTGCCATCAGCTTATCGACTATTTGTGATAAAATTAGTGGAATCGCTGGTTTGATTGTATGGCTCGCGATCGGCTGTTTGGCTAGATGACAATGTACTAATTCCATCGGATCGTCTGACACGAATGGTAACTTTCCTGTTAACAATTCATAGAAAGTAACACCTAGGGAATACAAGTCACTGCGGTAGTCAATGCCGCGATTCATTCTCCAGGTTTGTTCGGGTGAAATATAGGCTAATGTTCCTTCGAGGATGTTGGGATTCAAAATCTCTTGAGTTTCTATCGGTAAAAGTGAGGCGATACTAAAATCAATTAGTTTAACTTGTTTGGTTTCGCGATTAATTAAGATGTTGGCTGGTTTTATATCTTTGTGAATAACTCGGCTTTGGTAGAGATATTCGAGAATGTCAGTTACTTGTAGAGAGATCTTGAGAAATTCTGTTAAAGATAAACAGTTAGAAGGCTGGTTTTTATCTGTTGCTGTTTGGAGATAAGTAGAGAGAGAGACTCCGCCAAAGTCTTCCATGACTAAGGCGTAGCTATTGTGGTATGCTTCTAGGGTCAGGGGTTGAATGATGCTGGGGAAGTCGAGATTTTTGGCAATGGTGTACTGGTTGCGAAACCCGATGAGTTCGCTGAAGTTGGGGTATTCGTTCCGCAGTAGTTTGATGACGACTGGGTATTGGTCGCTGGTACGGATTGCTCGATAGACTAGGGTGCGCGTACCTGCGTAGAGTTGGTCAGTTATTTGATAACCCAACAAATTTACGATCGCCTCCATAGCTCGTTGCTCCTCTCTTAGACAACAGTTAAATTAAAACATTCAATTCCATTCTATTTTATTATTTGACAGGGAGAGCGATATCAAACACGGTTGCGTAAGTCCAGAGGGAGCAAAAAAAAAAATTTGTAATTTTTAACCGTAGATAGACGCAGATAAACGCAGATAGAGTCGATCCTATCTGCGTCTATTTGCGTGAATATGCGGTTTTATTCTGCTTTATTCCCCGTAGTGCCCACCAGCAACTTTACCCCGAAACACAACATAATTGTAGATGTTGTAGAAAATCATGATCGGGATCAGAAAGCCGATGAACACAATCATAAATACCAGGGCGCTGGGCGCCGCCGCCGCTTGGTAAATCGTGATTTGCGTGGGAATAATGTAGGGAAAAACAATCAATCCCAAACCGATAAAACTCAGCAAAAAAATAAAAATCGTCCAGACAAACGGGGTTCGTTCTTGTTTGCTATTCAGGCTTTTAAGCAATAGTCCAACCAGCAGCAATCCCAGCACCGGAATTGCCGCAAAAACATAAACCAGCGGTTTGTCGAACAATCTGGCTCTGGTACTTTCGTAAAAAACCGGAGTGGCGACGGTAATCAAAATCGCTCCGATTAACGTCGTCACCGCCGCAATTTTAGCCGTGCGATAGTGATGTGTTTGCAGTTCCCCGTCGGTTTTCATAATCAGATAGGTGGAACCGATCAAAACATAACCTTGAACTAACGTCAAAGCCACCAAGATCGATCGCCAATCCAGCCAATCCCAAGTAGTCCCCACAAAATGACCTGCTTCATCCACCGCAATGCCTTCGAGCACCGCCCCGAGGGCAAATCCTTGAGCCAAAGCAGCTAAAAAACTACCCGCACCAAAAGCATAATTCCAAAATAACTTGCGGTTAGAATGCTCGCGAAACTCAAAAGCTACAGCCCGAAATATCAAACCGAAAAGCATCATGCAAATCGGGATGTACAAGGCAGTTAAAATCGTGCCGTAAGCCAGGGGAAATGCGCCAAATAAAGCGCCTCCCATCAACACCAGCCAAGTTTCGTTCGCATCCCAAACGTTACCCAAACTGGTCATTAAAATGCCTCTGCGCTCGTCATCATCAGCAGTCAGAGATAAAATTCCCACGCCTAAGTCAAAGCCATCTAGCATGACGTAAAGCAATAGAAACAAACCCAAAATCACGAACCAGACTTGCGGGAGAAAATGCTCCAAAGCTTGCATAAAATCTCCTATTGTTGTGCTTCTACGGGACGGCGATCGGGAATGTGCTCTGCGGGTTCAGTTTCGATCGCAGGTTGATTGTCCAAACCAGGTATGGGCAGATTCAAATTCGGGCCTTTGCGAATAATGCGGCTGCCAAAATACAAGGCGCAAACAAACAAAAAGCTGTAAATAACTGCAAAGAAAGTGAGAGAAGTTAAAACATTGGTAGCGGGGATGTTTGACACCGCATCAGCAGTGCGAATTTGCCCGTACAAAGCCCAGGGCTGTCTGCCGACACAGCGCACGATCCAACCCGATTCTACAGCAATATATCCCAGCGGCGCTGCTAATACCCAAGCGCGCATCAACCAAGGTTGGCTGCTGATATTTTCCGCAGAAAGTTTGCCGCGCAGCCACTGAATTGTACTGAATAACATCAATCCGACAAAAAAGAATCCAATCCCCGACATTATCCTGAAACAATAGTAGATTAAACCCACCATTTTGGGTCTATCTTCTGGCTTCCATTCCTTCAATCCCAGGACTGGTTCGGAGAGTTTTTGTTTGAATTCGAGAACGTATCCCAAGCCGTTAGGAATTTTAATTTCCCAGTCATTTTTTTGGGCTTTTTCGTTAGGCAAAGCTAGCAAAGTCCAATCGGCAGATTCTCCGGCTGCGGAAGTTTCCCATTTAGCTTCGATCGCTGCTAATTTGGTGGGCTGATAGTGATAGACTTGTTCGGCGCTCAAATGTCCGATGAATATTTGCAAAGGTGCAACTGCGATCGCCGTGGCGATGGCTATCTTTAAAGACTTGGAAAAAAAAGCTTCTTGGCGTTTGTTGAGGATGTACCAAGCGCTAATTCCTCCAATCACAAATAGCGAAGTTTCTAGCGTCGCAAAAAACATATGCAGAACGCTGTTTAATGCAAACGGGTTGAGAATTGCTTGAAAGTAATCGCTGACTACAAACTTGCCGTCAACCATTTCTCCGCCGGCGGGAGTTTGCAGCCAGGAGTTAGCGACTAAAATCCAGACGGTGGATAGGTTTGCGCCGAAGGCTACCATGATTGTAGCGAAATAATGGACGATCGGGTGAACGCGCTCCCAACCAAACAGCATAATTCCTAAAAAGCCTGCTTCTAGCATAAATGCCATGGAAGCTTCAAATCCTAAAATGCTGCCAAAAAAGTCACCAACTGCTTCGGAAAATGGCGCCCAGTTTGTGCCGAATTGAAACTCCATCGGAATCCCGGAAGCTACCCCAATCCCGAAGTTTAGGACATAAAGTTGAGACCAAAAACGAGCGTGGCGGTAATAGTCTGGGTTGCGAGTTTTCAGCCACATTCCCTCAACTATTACTAGATAAATTCCCATTCCTGTAGTGAGAACTGGCCACAGCATATGGAATATGGCGGTTAGCGCAAATTGCATCCGCGATAGCGCCACGGTGTTAGATAAGATATCCATGTTTGTGTCCTTTGGTCAGTTCAACAGAGATTAGTTTGCACAATTTCTAGAATTGACATTAACTACAATGTAATGTAAAAATTCGTGACATTTTGTATGGCGGGCAATTTTTAAGGTTTTATACAGATTTGATTTGTATTTTTTAATACATTTAGCGGTTGTTTTTATTGGGAAATCGGTACATTTGAATTTATGGTTGGGTGGGCGGGTTTACGAGATTGTTTGTTAGGGGCGGTTATTTCGGTGAACCCGCCCCTACAATATTTATGTTTGTTGAAGGGGATATGATATTAGCGAACGGTGACTGTATAACTGAGTTTAAAGGGTTTAAAGTTGGGTTCGGTTTTGGGTTGGCCGCTGAGTTCTAATTCGTAAATCCCCGCCTTGGGAAATACAATTTCTGCTCCGGGAATGCCTTGGTAGCGCTCGGCAGATACGGCTTTTAAAGGCGGTTGCATCAGCGGTTTATCCCCCTGTTTGTGATTTTTTGGATAAACGGCTAGCTGGCAGTTGCACTGCTCTAACGGGATAATTTGACCGCCCCTGCGAGTCAGGGCAAACCACACTTTTGCGGTTTCTCCGGCGCGGGGATTGTGGTTTGGTTCGAGGTGAAAGGTAGCGGCGACATCTCCCGATATTTCGACTTCGTGGGCTAAAACAGAAGTTGAGTTTAACTGCGGTAGGGGTGGGAATGTCTGTACTAGCAATACTAAACAAAATATGGCGTGTTTGCAAACTTTGGTGAGGGCGAAGCATTCGGACATAAAATTTGGGAGGGGAATTAGAGATTGTCGCCCGAATGCTTCACCCCTACGAGATCTTGGGGCTTCACAAAATTGTTCTAACAATCCCAAATTTTTACTTTTGTTTGACAGGCGGAACATACAAATTATCCAGTGATAAAAGCGACCAAATTAAGCGCGATCGCACTAACATAACTAATACCGCAACCAGCGCTAACACGGCTGTCAGCAGTCGATCGTGCAATTTCCATTCAAAACCGCCGAGATAGTGGGAACCGATGAGGGCTGCGTGAAGGGCGCACAGCAAAAAAGCGGGTACGGTTAACAGGTGAATTTGCCGCCACCGCTTCCCTAAATAATTTTGAATTCGATCGCAACTTGTCACCGCCGCGGGTATCATCAACAGTAGCGCCGCCATCCCAGCTATCATCGCCAATTGATGCTGTGGCAACATAAAAGATAGGGCGTCAAAATTCCATTGCAGCGTATGATCTAGCATATGAAATGTGTGGGCAAGGGCGATCGCAAATCCTCCCACACCTAAAGCCCGACGGTAGCGCAACAGTGGCGGCAAAAACTTGCTGAGCGGACGCGCAATCAATGCTAGCATCAAGCATATTAGCGCTGCGTGGCCTGTCTGATCGACCATGGCATCGGTGCGCAGCAGAGTAATCATGCCGATCGCAATTGTCACCCAACCACCCGCACGAAACAGTTGACTGCGTTTGTCGGCGCTGAATCTACCCGCAACAAACCCCACTCCCAGCATAGTTGGCAGCGTGCCCATTCCAAATGCAAACATCGTTGCCGCACCCAAAATTGGGTTTCCGGTTTCCGCCGCTTTGATTTGCGCTGCATACAGGAAACCGCAGGGAATGAAACCCCAAAGCAAACCCAAAGCGGATGGTATCCACCAACTTTTTTGAGTTGCAATTTTTGTCATTGCATTGCTGATGCGATCGTGCTTCACTGGATTGAGCAATGGCAAACGCGGCAGCAAATCTGGTTTAATTTGTACCAATCCAAACCACACCAGCATTGTACCGGTAATAAGTGCGATCGCGCGCCGCCATTCGCTACCAGTACCTGCCATTTGTCCGCCAGCAATTAATACCGAACCCAAGCCGCCAATGGCCGCACCAACTAAGGCATAAGCCGCAATTCTTCCCACATTTAATAGCAGATGAAAGCGGAAGGAAGCTAATTTATCTTTGTCGGTACTTGACAGGGAAAATGCCACTGTCAGCGGGCCGCACATTCCGGCGCAGTGTCCGAAACTGCCGAGAAATCCTAAAGTTGCAATTAGCAGGATGTCTAGCATTTTGAGTCAGTAGTTAGCAGTCATCAGTCATTAGTTTTTTTACTGCCGATCGATGATTGCTGGATATGATAAATCTCGGCTATTGCTTTTGTCAAAAGACAGCCTGTCAAATTTATCTCGATCGCAGGGGCGGGTTTATGTATCCCCTGAGTTAGTTACAAATATTTCTCGTGAAACCCATCCCTAATGACAGTTGACAGTTGGTTCAAATTACGAATGACGGCCCGACTGCTGACGGCCCGACTGCTGACGGCCCGACGGCAGGACTACTGTCAACTGTCAAGCGGTCAACTGTCAACTGCTATAACTACTTTTGTTCTGGATGCGCCGCCGCCGGCGAAGCTGCACCCATTTCATTAATAGCAGCAATTAGCTGATAAAGCCGCCCCGAATCCCGCTGGTTGAAATGCAAAACTAGGCGCGGCAAATCGAAAGTTTCATCTCCAGCTTCGGCGGGCAAAGCTTGAGTTTTTTCAATTTTTCCCGTAACAACAATATCGCTAAAATCAGTATTTAATCGATCGACATTCTCATCAGAAAGTTGAGACTTCAAGCGAATTACCAGTTTTCCCCCCACGTAGCGACAGGAGTGATAAACCAGATAAAAACTCGCGATCGCCTCACAAGCGACATTTACATCGTCAGTAATCGTGTACAGGCTGCGATCGTTAGCAGAAATTAAACCTCTGCCCCGCAATTGTTTTTGCACAAAAGTATTCCAATCGTGCCAATAATCTCCTCCGGGTCGATCGATCAAAACCAAAGGAGCCGGCCCGAACTTGCCCGTTTGAGTCAAAGTCAGACACTCAAAAGCCTCGTCCAGAGTGCCGAAACCGCCCGGAAACAAAGCCAAAGCATCGCTTTCCCGCAGAAAGAATAACTTGCGGGTGAAAAAATATTTAAACTTGAGCAATTTGGAATCGCCCGCAATGAAGGGATTAGAAGTCTCCTCGAAAGGTAACTGAATGTTCAGCCCAAAAGAACGTTCCGCAGTCGCCCCCTCGTTCCCCGCTTGCATGATTCCGCCGCCGCCGCCAGTAATCACCATAAATCCCTGCTGGGCGATCGCCCGCCCAAAGTCTCTGGCCATCAAATATTCCGCCGATGCCGGCGACACTCTCGCCGAACCAAAAATCACAATTTTGCGAACGTGGCGGTAAGGATAAAACATGGAGAAAGCCTTTTCCATGTCTCGCAGAGATGTCGCCATAATCTTCCAGTCTAGGCGATCGAGATCCTCTCCGGCCATTTGCACTATAGTAGAGAGCGATCGTTCGATCCACTCTGAGTGCTTTAACATTGGCAGGCGATCGATCAAATCGAGCACATCAGCTTGGAGCGACTCAAAACCTTGACCAGAAGGAATCATTAATTTTTCCGAAACGGTAACAATTTGTCTACTAAAAATGAAAGGGCAAGCCAAATTTAGAAGCCAATAGCCACCAGCAAATTGCGCTGCTAGCAACTAATCACTTTTCCAGTAGCTTTGCCCCGGTTCTCAAGAGAGTTAGCTCTCGCTGCAAAAAAACAGCGCCAAACCCCTAGCAGTTGGGTTAAATGTACTTTTCCAGAGTGTTGGCCAGAGTAGTTTTCGGAACAGCCCCAACCACCATATCAACCCGCTGACCGCCCTTAAATATCATCAGCGTCGGAATGCTGCGGATACCGTATTGGCTGGCCACGTTAGGATTCTCGTCGGTATTAACTTTTACTACCTTCACCTGCCCTTCATATTGCTGGGCAATTTCGTCTACGACGGGCGCCACCATCCGACAGGGCCCGCACCAGGGAGCCCAAAAATCCACTAGAACTGGAACTTCGCTATCGAGCACTTCCTGCTTAAAGGTAGAGTCGGTTACTTGCGCGGCTGCTGACATCCCTAGCCATCCTTGTAAATACTATTTCTCGGATAACAAGTTTAGCAAAAAGTGTAACCACTTGCGTCAGTCGATTTTACGATTTTCCATTTTGAGATTTGAGATTTACTCGCCTTGATGAATCTGGGAGCGTGAACTTCGATCTAAAATTTTGAGTTCTCCACTCAGGAGCGCCGGGGGCTGGTATCCCTTTTTGGGTAGGAGCGACGACTTGAAGAGAAGGCTTCTGAAGGAATTCGAGAAATGGAAGTTAGAATTCGGCATTCGGCAGCCCTAAAAATTCTCTGTCACTTCCCCACTCTCCCTCTCCCCCACTCCCCACTCTCCCTCTATCCCACTCTGGGCGACAATCCGGATCAAACAGCCTTAACCCCGTACCTAGTCAGTAAAGAGGAGCGCTGGCGGTCAAAAAGGAACCGCCCGAACAGTAGTCCGGGCGGAGTGTGGTGTGAGGAGTGAACGGAAACATGCGTCTCCGCTTCTTATATTGTGACACCTCCTTCTCGATAATTCCACAACATTCTGTAAATTTCGAGACGATCGCACAAATTTTGTCAAGGTACGATGGTATTCAATCGATAAATCTACTTACCCATACCCAACTGCTGAGCTTTTTGATAGACTTTACCCTCAGTCAGCAGAGAAGGAGCAATCACCACTTCTACTTGCTGCATCTCCTTAATATCCTTAGCGCCCAGGGTGCCCATGCTAGTTTTCAGAGCTCCGAGCAAGTTGTGCGTGCCGTCATCGAGCAGTGCTGGGCCCCGCAAAATTTGCTCCACAGTTCCCGTAGTCCCCACACGAATCCGAGTGCCGCGCGGCAAAACCGGGCTGGGAGTCGCCATTCCCCAGTGAAAGCCCCGGCCCGGCGCTTCCGCAGCCCTAGCAAAGGGCGAACCAATCATCACTCCATCGGCGCCGCAAGCAATGCACTTGCAAATATCGCCACCGGTAATTAAACCGCCGTCAGCAATCACCGACACGTATTTGCCTGTTTCGCGATAGTAGTCGTCCCGCGCAGCGGCGCAGTCTGCTACCGCTGTCGCTTGGGGAACGCCGACACCCAATACCCCCCTAGATGTGCAAGCAGCCCCCGGCCCGATGCCCACGAGAATGCCTGCGGCGCCAGTTTTCATTAAATTCATGGCGACTTCGTAGGTGACGCAGTTGCCCAAAATTACTGGTATCGGCATCTCTGCACAGAATTGGGTCAAATCTAAAGAGGCGATCGACTCCGGGGAAAGAAAAGCAGTAGAGACTACAGTTGCTTGCACAAAAAATATATCGGCTCCCGATTCAGCAACTTTTAAGCCGTATTTGCTCGCACCGGCCGGGGTACCGCTGACGGCCGCAATCCCTCCTCCGGCTTTAATTTCTTTAATTCTGAGATCGATTAATTCTGGCTTGATGGGTTCGGCATAGAGTTGCTGCATCAGGGACACAAATTCGTGGTTCCCAACAGAAGCGATGCGCTCTAATATTGGCTGGGGGTCGGCATAGCGGGTTTGAATTCCTTCGAGGTTGAGTACGCCCATTGCTCCCAATTCCGACAGCAAAATGGCCATGCGCACATCTACTACTCCGTCCATGGCGCTGGCGATGATCGGGATTTCTCGATCGATCCCACCAATCTGCCACTTGGTATCTGCCAAACTCGGATCGAGGGTGCGCTGTCCTGGTACGAGCGCGATTTCATCTATGCCGTAAGCTCGGCGAGCACTTTTGCCCCGCCCAATTTCAATATTCACGCTGTTTCACTTCCACAATGTATTTAAATTAGACTAACAAAAAGTTCGCCGACCTGCGGGTAGCGATCGCACGGCAGTGTTAAAAAAAGTTCAGCACTAAGTCTGATTTTATGATATCGAAGGGAATACTTTTTCTCAGCAACGGCCACGGGGAAGACGCGATTAACTGTCAAATTCTCCATGCTTTGAGAGCATCTGGAGCGGATGTCGATCTGGCGGCGATGCCGATTGTAGGTGACGGGGCTGCTTACAGGCGATCGCGCGTACCAATTATCGGGCCCACCAGTATCATGCCATCTGGGGGAGTTTTTTACATGAATCCCCTGTTTTTCCTCAAAGATGTGAGGGCGGGGCTAGTTCGTTTAACTTTCCAGCAATTGCAGGCTGCTTGGATGCATTCGCAGCGCTGCGATTTAGTGGTGGCGACTGGGGATATTGTCGCGGCGGGTTTCGCCCATGCCACAGGTCGCCCGTATATAATTTTTCTGTCAGCTCATTCTAGTTATTACGAAGGGCAAGTCTATTTAGGTTTCCTCTTGAATTATTTGCTTTTGTCCGAGCAATGTCTGGCTATTTTCACCAGGGACGGTTTGACTGCGGCGGACTTAAAGCAACAGGGTTTTGAGAAAGCCATATTTGTCGGCAATCCTGTGATGGACAACCTCAATGCTACGGGCAAAGATTTGGAGTTAAAGGCTGGAGTTCGGACGATCGCGCTTCTGCCCGGTTCACGCCTCCCCGAAGCCACCGAAAACCTGATTTTGCTGCTAGAATTGGTCAAAGAAATTGCTGCCAACTCTACCTTACCAGTGCAGTTTCGGGCAGCCTTAGTTCCAAGTTTAATGCTGGAATTAGATGATATTGAAGCCCAAGCCGGATGGCTGCACCGAGAGGGAAAGTTAGTTTTTCCAGGAATCAAACAGCAGGGTAGCGAAAAAGCAGCCACAGTAGAAGTAATTTGCTATTCAGATGCTTTCGCCGACATTTTGCAGCAATCTAATTTAGTAATTGGGATGACGGGAAGCGCGATCGAACAAGCTGTCGGCTTGGGAAAACCCGTAATTACAATACCCGGTAACGGCCCGTCATTCACCTATCGGTTTGCCGAGGCTCAAAATCGGCTGTTAGGTGATTCCGTGCAGGTTATTGGCACAGAACCAGCGAATGATGAGATTATCAAAGAAGCTGCTTTAGCAGTCGATCGCACTTGGCAAAATAAAGATTATTTAAAGGCTTGCATCAAAAATGGGTTAGAAAGAATGGGCAAAGCTGGTGGAAGCCAGAGCATTGCTAATTACGTGACCAACTATCTCCAATCACCCATGATTCCTTAATGGTATTAGTTAGTACGGTGCGTCATTTTCGATATTCTTGTTAGCACAAAAAGTATCATAATATGAGAGAAAAAAGAATTTATTGTCAATTATAAGCTAGACAATACATCGCACGTCAAACCGATGAACCCATTAAATCAGTCGGAATCGATGCAGCAATTGCTGGCGCAATTGGCTCAACTAAAGCAGGAGAATGCACAACTGCGGTGTTCAAAAGCTCGCGATCGCCTCAACGAAGCCACAGCCACGGCTGCTAAAGCCTTACTCACCCTTGAGAACTTGGACGAAGCGGTCAATTCTGCCCTGCAAATCATTGGGGAATGTTTGGATTGCGATCGGGTTAGTGTCATCGATCATTTTGACAATCCATCTCAACCTTTACCATGCTGGAAGCTATTGTATGAGTGGAATTCACCCCATACCGTGTCACAAATTTCTCATCCTGAAGCAGCCCAAGGAACTGATCAGGGAATTGAAGACTGGTATGAGCGTTTGAGTCAAGGTCAAGGTATTAGTTATCTGCTGGAAGAAATGCCAGAACCGTTTCGCAGCGGACAAGCAGCAATCGGTGTAAAAGCTTTACACATTGTTCCTATTTTTGTAGAAGGTCAATTTTGGGGAATGGTGGGTTTTGATGACTGTCGGGAAGCCAAGCATCGAAGTTCGTCTGAACTAGCAATTTTGAAAACGGCGGCGGCTTGTATTGGTAGTGCAATTCAACGCGAAAGGCTGCACCAAGCTGCGCTACGCACTCAAAAAACTATCCTGCAAGCAGAACAGGAACGAGTCGCCCAACTGGAAGCGCAAAACCGTTTATTAGAAAATCGCGATCGCCTTTTAGAAGCTACAGCAAAAGCTGTCAACGCTTCGCTAACCTTGGAAAATTTCGATGAAGCGGTGAATTCGGCTTTGCAAATTCTTGGGGAAGCATCGGGTTGCGATCGGATTAATATTCTCGAAAACTTCCTCAATGCCACATCGACAAAAATTGCGTATCACACCGTTATTTATGAGTGGGTAAGACCGGGTACAGTAGCGCAAATTTCTCACTTGAAATCAGGCAGTATCAGTTCCCAAGGTATAGAAGAATTTATGGAACGATACTTCGATCGGGGCGATGGATTTGGAGGGTTGATTGATGAATGGGATGAACCGTTGCGGAGTGCGTTTAAAGCAGTCGAAGCGCAGTCAACTTATTCTACACCAATTCGAGTTAACGGGCAGTGGTGGGGAGTATTGTGTTTTGATTACTGTCAGGCACCAATTCGAGTTAGTCCTGCGGAAATTTCTGTTTTGAAAACCATAGCTGATTGTATTGGTAGTGCAATTTGGCGTCAACTCAGCCAGAAGGCATTACTTCAGATTGAACAAGATCGCGCCGCAGAACTAACTAGAATCAATGACGCACTTCAACGCACGATCGCTCGTCTTGCGAGTAATCCCGCTCTGGATGCCTATTTAGGCTATGTGTTGCTCGAAGCCGCCGAACAAGTCGGAGCCTGCACGAATGCGCTGTTTGTGTACGATCGACCGACGGATACCCTGACGATGAGGGCGATTGTCATAGATGGCGCGATCGCGAATATTGAAACTGACCCCCGGCTAGAAATGTGGCGATCGCCCATTCCAGCAGATATTTCCCCTGCTTGGGAAGTCATTTCCCAGCAAGGCTTATTGTTGCACGAACTCGATCCACCCGCTCCTGATGCTTGGCAACACGCTCTGGCGTGGCATTCCCAGATGGGGCATACTTCTGTGATGTGTGTTTCTCTGCGACTGGGCGATCGCGCGATCGGCTTTATGGGGCTTTGTTTCCGGGATCGGGCTGAAATTGCCGCTGAGAAAATCACTTTGTCTAAAGCATTAGCCGATCAAGCAACTTTAGCTTTAGAGTTAACGCGATTAGCAGACGAAGCCAAACAGACTGCGATCGCCCGCGAACAAGAAAAAGCCGCCCAAGACCGCGCCGCAGAATTAACCAAAGCCAATGAAGCGTTAAAACAGTCGCTCGATGTGCTAGCAACAGAGCCAGATTTAGATCGATTTTTGGGTCATGTCTTGGGGGCGATCGCCACTCAATTTCAATCACCGCTGACAGAGTATTGGTATCATCCCGAATCCAACCATTTAGCTTTTGTGGGCTTGTCTTACTATCAAGGACAACTGTTGACACCAGAGGCTCAACCCGGACATCCCGGCACAATTGGGATGCCGATTCCACCCGAACTGGCTAACCATGAAGACTTCCACCACCGCCAAAGCTATTCCATTTATCAGGGCATGGGAACAGACGAGGATTTTGTCGGTCAGTGGATCGCTCAACAAATGGGCATGGATGCTTCAAACTGGTATGTCGATCGCGGTGTGACTCAGTTTCTCAATGTGCCGCTTAATCTAGGGGACAGAACCGTTGGCGCACTGGCAGTTTATCTACCGAGCGATCGCCAGTTCACCATCCAGCAAATTGAGCTGGCTCAGGCGCTGGCACATCAGGTTACGCTAGCAGTCGAACTGACGCGCCTTGCCGCAGAAAACCGTCAAGCTGCCATCCTCGAAGAGCGCAACCGCATGGCGCGAGACATTCACGATTCCCTCGCGCAATCCCTCACAGGTGTAGTCATGCAGCTCAACGCCGCCACGGAGTTTCTCGATCGCGAACCCGATCGCACCCAAACCTGCATTACCCGCGCCCGAGATTTAGCCAAACAAGGGCTAGCAGAAGCGAGGCGCTCTGTTTGGCTGCTTTACCACAGCGATCGGGCTGCTTGTGGTTTGGCTGATTCTCTGACGCGATTAGTCGAGCAAATGACCACCGGAACTACCACACGCATCACCGTCAGCGTAGACGGCACGCCCTACTGTTTGGATGCCACCCTCAGTATGAATCTGCTCCGAATCGCCCAGGAATCGCTCACCAACGCGCTTCGCCACGCTCAACCTCAAAATATTCATCTCGAACTCACCTACACTCCACAGCACATCCAACTGCGGATATGTGATGATGGCTGCGGGTTCAATCCTCAGCTTCCAGGAGGGCGCGGCTTGGGTTTAGTTGGGATGAGCGATCGGGCTGGGGCGATCGGCGCACAACTCCAAATTCGTAGCAAACTAGGAGCAGGAACTGAAACGATCGTCACAGTTGCGATCGCCTCGCCATGAATAACACTCCCCTGCGTATCTTACTTGCCGACGACCACCCGATTTTGCGGGAAGGCTTGGCGTTAATTTTGGACAACCAAACCGATATGATTGTTGTGGGAGAAGCCAGCAACGGACGAGAAGCCGTCGCAGTTTTTTCGCAACTGCAACCCGACGTAACGCTGATGGATTTGCGAATGCCAGAAATGGGCGGCGTAGAAGCGATCGCCGCCATTCGCGCCGAATTTCCCGCTGCTTGTATTATCTTGCTTACGACTTATGACGGAGATGAAGACATCTACCGGGGACTGCGGGCTGGTGCCAAGTCTTACCTGCTCAAAGATGCCTCTACGCAAGAGATTCTCAGCGCGATTCGCCTGGTTGGTACGGGCAAAAATCACATTTCTCCCGCCGTGGGTGCGAGGCTGGCCGAACGCGCTATGATGCCGGAATTGACCGATCGCGAACGGGAAGTTTTGCAACAAATGGCAAAAGGCCAAAGCAATCAGGAAATCGGCGTTACTCTCTCAATTGCCGAGAGCACGGTGAAAACTCATGTCAACAGCATTTTGAGCAAACTCGGTGTGGGCGATCGAACTCAAGCTGCGATCGTGGCTCTCAAACGCGGCATTGCTAAACTCTAGACTTGTTCCATCCGTCGGGCAATTTGCAGTCAATATGGTGAAGCTATACTATTAGCAGTTCAGATCGGGAGCAATCATGGAGACGATCTCAATTCAAGTCGATGCCGATCTTGCCAGGGCATTTCAATCTGCACAGCCAGAGGAACAGCAAAAAATACAAGCATTAGTGAGTTTTTGGCTAAAACGTGCCATGAATCTCACAAGTTTGCAAACCACAATGGATCGGATGAGTGATGAAGCTCAAGCCAATGGGTTAACTCCAGAGATTTTACAGTCTATTTTGGATGAGTGAAATAAAATTCGTTCTCGATTCTAACGTGCTCGTCAGTGCAGCACTGTTTAAAGGCTCGATCGCGCGCCTCGCCTTCAACAAAGCAACCGCAGACGGGAAAATCGTCATGTCTGGGCCTGTGGTAGCAGAGATACAAGATGTTTTGAGCCGAGATCGCTTCGATAAATACTTGTCGCCCCAGTTACGCACGGCATTCTTAACCGATTTACTGAAAGTTGTTGAGATTGTCGAGATTACTGAAGCGATTTCCGTTTGTCGCGATCCCAAAGATGATAAGTTCCTCGAACTTGCGATTAGCGGTCAGGCTAATTATATTCTCAGCAGCGATAAAGACCTGCTTGTACTGCATCCGTTTCAAGGCATTGCGATCGTCACACCCGCAGATTTTCTAGCAAGACAATAAATCACGAACTCGATCGCTCCAACGCATTTTCGAGTAGCAAAACAACCAAAATTGAATCGTTAAATCAACGATTCGGAGCGATCGCAGCAGCTTACTCAATCTCAAGGTGGAGCCACACTAGACCTTTAGATTGACTTAAAACAAACCTTTGCTCCGATCGCAAAAGTAGGAACATCGGCGAAACTTAGTTTCATACCGCTCGTACAGAACACCGTGAGTGTCCTAGTTCTTCCTGTCAGCAGTCGCGATCGCATTCAAGGATTAGATTCTGCCCCTATTACCCTAGTGGAATACGGCGACTATCAATGTCCTAAATGTGCAGCAGCCCACGACATTGTACAACACCTCCAGCAGCATTTTGGAGAACAACTTTGTTTTGTCTTCCGGCACTTTCCTCGAAATCACTTGCATCCCCAAGCGCAACACGCGGCGGAAGCTGCTGAAGCGGCTGCTAGACAAGGAAAATTTTGGCAAATGCACGATTATTTGTTCCACCACCAGCACGCCCTTGGTAATGGCTACTTGGCTGAGTATGCAGATGCTTTGGGACTCGATGTGATGCAGTTTCTGCGCGACATGGCGGCACACATTTATGCCGATCGAGTGCGGGAGGACTTAGCTAGCGGTATCCACAGTGGCGTATGTCAAACACCGACTTTTTTTATCAATCGTCTGCGCTATGACGGTGCGTGCGATCGCCCAACTCTGACAGCCGCGCTCAAACAACAATTAGAGGTAAATCCATGACTGCTAACCAACCGCTTTATGCAACTCGCATCGATTTAGCTGCACCAATTCGCGATCGGGCGATCGGCCTGCTCAACCAAACTCTCGCATCCACCATCGACCTCAAAACTCAAGTCAAACAAGCACATTGGAACGTCAAAGGCAAGGACTTTTATCAACTTCATCTGCTGTTTGATGAAATTGCCTCCGAAGTTGAAGAATTTACCGATATGGTAGCGGAACGAATTACCACACTGGGAGGCTACGCCCTCGGAACCGCCAGAATTTCGGCACAACAGTCAGAACTGTCAGAGTATCCGTTTGATATCGCAGACGGCACGGATCATATCATCGCTTTAGCCGATCGCTTGGCGATTTATGGCAAATCAATCCGATTTTGCATCGAACAAACCTCCGTTTTGGGAGATGCCGATACGGCAGATTTGTACACCGAAATTTCGCGGGCGATCGACAAGCGTTTGTGGTTCCTAGAATCTCATTTGCAGCCATCAGCCAGTGCAACAGAACAGTCAAAAAAATCTCATTCTGTTACCGTAGGAGCAATCAAATAAATCGCTAAAAAATCAGCATAAATCGCTCTCAATTCTCAAAACATCTGCATTAATCCGTTCGTAGTGCGGACTTTAGTCCGCATCCGGAGAGCGGACTAAAGTCCGCACTACGAACCGTTTTTGTTACGGGAATCGAGCGGACGCGATCTCAAAGGTTTCTGCCAACATCAATAGTTAGGAGAATAAGTCTCATGTTTCAAAATTTGATTCAACGATTCAAAGTATTGATTGTGGCGATCGCCCTAGCGAGCTGCTTTGTGACCCTTCTACCCAGCGCGGCCCGAGCTGCTAGCTCCGTTGCATTAGATACTGCTAACGAGTTGGTTAACGTCGTCACCGTTTATCCAACCACCTCAAAAAATCAATCTGAAATTCTCGCAGCTAAGCGTAGGGTGCGTCAGGCAAAAAATTATGAGTCTGCTATCGTTATATTCTCGCCTGACGCACCCTACAATAACTAACCGTAGGGTGCGTCAGGCAAAAAATTATGAGTCTGCTATCGTTATATTCTCGCCTGACGCACCCTACAATAACTGCGATTGCTTCGTTCACGAACGAAGGACAATTTTAAGTGAACCGTATTGCCACATAATTGGGGGAGTTTTTTGAGCAAATTTGTCAGGTGCTTTTCTAGTAAATTTTAAATTTAATTTAGGATTTATAGCGAAGCGCCAGCTCGATTAATGTTGCATAAATTAGGAAAATCCTGTTACTTTTTGCTCTCATTTAAGGTACGCCACAACTATCTATCGAAGGAGATAAATTATGACAATTGTTCGCGGCAACAACGCTGATAAATTTGAAGTACCAGGAGTCATTGTAACGAAAATTGCAGCCCCTAGCACAGGTGCAAGTGAAGTTCTGATGTTTCATGCAGAACTCGAACCGGGCGCACTCAATCCAACTCACGTGCACGATCACGAAGAGATTGTGTACTGCATGGCTGGAACGATGAAGGGAACGATCGGGGATCGAGAAGTAGAACTTCAAGCAGGCGACACGATGATTGTTCCTCCCCATGTTTATCACAACCTCGTGAATCATGGCGAGGAGCAGCTAGAAGTAATTTGTGCTATGCCTGCTGGAACTCAGAATTGGGATGACCAAAATCAACGGATGTCTCCGCCGCCCTGGACGCTTTGAGTTGGTTGAGCAACGCTGCTCTGATTGCAGCTAACCGTAGGGTGCGTCAGGCAAAAAATTCAGAGTCGGCCATTCTTATATTCTCGCCTGACGCACCCTACAATAACTGCTAAGCTCCGGGTGCGTCAGGCAAAAAATTCAGAGTCGGCCATTCTTATATTCTCGCCTGACGCACCCTACAATAACTGCTAAGCT
>NZ_JAUBUN010000046.1:0-1597 GCF_036702665.1 Microcoleus sp. Aus8_D2 | reverse complement strand
CCGGGTGCGTCAGGCAAAAAATTCAGAGTCGGCCATCCTGATATTCTCGCCTGACGCACCCTACAATAACTACAATAACTAACATTGCTGCGGCGATGCAGGGTGTACCGCAATTTATTATTGAGCGGCAGATTGCTCATTTTGCGATCGGCCGATCCAATGTATGCCGAAGGTGTCGCTAAGGCGATCGCACTACGGTTAACACAGGCAGCATTTGTCTGAGCAAAAGCGTTAATCCTGCTGGCATTCCTTGCCCGCGCCAATTTCACAATACATTCACAAATTCACACCAAATAACGATCGCCATGACTGCAAACAATGTTTTTTTCGAGCAACTCACGCCTGATAATGCCGCCATGTTGCTGATCGACCATCAAGTGGGCACTATGCTGTTGGGCATTACCGATATCGATCCAGTAAATTTGAAAAACAACGCTCTCTACTTGGCGGATGTTGCGAAATTATTCAACCTACCAACTCTTTTAACTACCAGCAATTCCAATGGCCCTAACGGCCCTCTGTTTCCCGAACTACTTCAGGCGCTGCCAAATGTTCCGATCGTCGATCGCGTCATCATTAATGCTTGGAACGATCGAGCTTTTGTCAAAGCAGTAGAGCAAACAGCTCGCCCAAAGCTAATTATGGCAGGTGTTACCACCGATGTTTGTTTGGCATTTCCAGCGATTTCTGCGGTTGGCGCAGGGTATGATGTTTATGCGGTAATTGACGCCTCCGGCACGTGGAATACCACCGCGCAAAACGCTGCTGTGGCTCGGATGACTCAAGCTGGTGTCAAGTGCGTCAACACGATCGCGATTGCTGCCGAATTGCAAAAAGATTGGACGTTACCAACGGCACAGGGCATGGGTGCAATCTTTGCCGAACGTTTGCCAAACTTCGGTTTGGTGGTGGCAGGGCTGGAACATACGGCAAAACAAAGCAGCAAAATTCCGTTGAGTTTGTAGTTGGAGCGATCGGGCTGTAAGTAACAGAAACAGATAGGTTAGAGTGACTCATTAGACGAGCAATTGCATAAATCTGCGCTCGATAGATCGATCGCAGATCGAAAGCAGATCGACACAGATAAACGCAGATAATTTCGTGAATAGTCTATGAAATCCGGCAGCCCTGATACGTTTCTAGTGAAAGCAACTCTGCTGCTAGCCAGCACTCTAACTGTGATGGCAGGAGCGACGATCGCCCCTTCTCTCCCGGCAATGCGGCAGCACTTTTCGGCTGTTCCTAATGCCGATTATTTGGTGAGATTGGTGTTGACGGCCCCAGCTTTGTTTATTGCGATCGGTGCGCCCATTGCCGGAATTGCGATCGATCGCTTTGGGCGCAAAGGCTTGCTGGGTTTATCTGTGTTTCTCTACGGCTTTGCAGGCAGCTCTGGCTTCCTTTTGGATCGAATTGGGCTAATTTTGCTGGGACGGATGCTCCTGGGCTTCAGCGTGGCCGGTATTATGACAACTGCAACCACCTTGATTGCTGATTATTACATCGGTGCTGCTCGCGCTCAATTCCTGGGTTTGCAAGCAGCTTTTATGGGGTTTGGCGGCATGATTTTTCTCACCCTCGGCGGCTATCTGGCCGA
>NZ_JAUBUN010000045.1:3924-60871 GCF_036702665.1 Microcoleus sp. Aus8_D2 | reverse complement strand
CAATTCCCAATTCCCAATTCCCAATTCCCAATTCCCAATTCCCAATTCCCAATTCCCAATTCCCAATTCCCGATTCCCCATGCCCCGATTCCCCATGCCCCGATTCCCCATGCCCCAATTCCCCATGCCCGATGCCCGATGCCCGATGCCCGATGCCCCATTCCCCATTCCCCATTCCCCATTCCCCGTTCCCAATCTAAAATCGCATGACTCACACGAATTATAATCGTCGATTTCGCAGCAAGAAACAAGGCGCTGCCAGAACTCCTCCTCGAAAACTTGTTTCCTTTGAACTGGGAAGCGTTAATTATGCGGTTCCTATTGAAAAAGTGCAGCGCGTTGTTAAAGACTTTAATCCCTACGGCTTTTTAGATAGCGGTCAAAGTTTAGTGCGGCACCAAGAAGAACTGATTACCCTGATTAATTTATCCAAATTTTTCCCCAGCAGCCGGAGCATTGCTGACTGCAACTATTTAATTGTTTGCACCTTAAATAAGAGCGATCGCTTGGGGATTGCCATTCCTGATATGCCCAAGATTTTAGAAATTGCCGAAGAAAGCTTCTGCGAAATTCCCGAATTGTACCGCCAACAGCAACTGCCTCCGCTAATAGAAAAGTTGATTCGCGCACCTGACGGTTCCGAAGTTTTTTATCTGAATTTGGATCTATTTAACTAAATGTAGCGCGCTGCTAATCAATGTTAGGTGTTTGCCGTCAGGAATGCGAGTCCTCTGATTTGCAATAAAACTCGCATTCCTGACTATAAACTAAATTTAGACTTTTATTTTAAGCAGACATAAGATGAGAATTGTGATAAAATTATAGCGAGATAAATGGGCAACAGACCATACACTATAAATAGTCTATTTGCAATTTTTTTATGAAAAAATTCACAATATTGTCGATCGCCCTGCTAATTTTTGGCGCAACTCTAGAATATCCGAAACTGGGACTCCAACTAAGGGCGATCGGGCAAACAGCAATACCGCAACCACAAACACCCCAACCAAAAGCCGAAGATCCCAAAAAACTCGGCTACGTCTCCCCAGAATTTGCCGAAAGATTCTCCCAGCAACAAATTGACCAAATCAACGCCAACGTCGAAACCCTCCTGCTAACTCAAAGCTGCGCCCGCTGCGACCTGCGAGCCGTAAAATTAGTTAACCTGCGCTTAAAAAATGCGATCGTCACAGGAGCAGATTTATCAGACGCCAACCTCAGCGGTAGTCGCTTCGAGATATCAGATTTTGTCAACACCAATCTTGCTCGCGCCGACTTAAGCGGCGCCGAATTAATCGGAGCCAGAATCAGCAACACCAACCTCCGCAAAGCCAACTTGACAGGGACAAACTTAGACGGCGCCGACTTGCGATTTTCCGACATGAGAGACGCCAACCTGTCAAATGCCAACCTCCGCAATGCTAATATAGATGGCGCTAGTGTCGATCGAGCCAGCATGGCCGGCACCACAATGCCCGACGGCCGAAAAAATTAATAAGAGAATCTTTCCTAGAGGCAGAAACCGGGTTTTTTTACGAGCTACTGCATCAAAGCCCTTAATCCCATAAAAACCCGGTTTCTTTGATATCGGTTCAAAAATGTAAATCAAACAGCCAAAAATTTCTGAACCACCGCATCACTCAAATCGCTAGTGCTTCCCGAAGCCACAATTCCGCCTTTCTGCATAGCATAATACCAATCAGCTTGCCGCACAAAATGCAAATGCTGCTCCACCAACAAAACCGAAATTCCCCTAGTAGCAACCACGCGGCGCACCGCAGCCTCTATATCCAAAATAATAGACGGTTGAATCCCCTCCGTCGGTTCATCCAAAACCAACAATTTCGGCTCACCCATCAAAGCCCTAGCAATCGCTAACTGCTGCTGCTGTCCCCCGCTCAAATCGCCCCCCATGCGATCGAGCATAGTCTTCAAAACCGGAAATAACTCAAAAATCTCATCAGGAACTTCAGGATTTTTTGTCATAATTGGTTTCGCTTCCAAACCTAACAACAGATTTTCTTTCACAGTCAAACGCGGAATAATTTCGCGCCCTTGAGGCACGTAACCAATCCCCAATTTAGCCCGTTGGTGAGTCAACTTAGAAGCAATAGGTTGTCCGCCAAAATTAATTGTGCCGCTGCGCGGTTGCAGCAAGCCCATAATCGTTTTTAGCATCGTAGTTTTGCCCACACCATTGCGGCCGATCAAGCAAACCATTTGTCCCGCATTAACGCTTAAATCCACACCGCGCAAAATGTGACTTTCGCCGTAATAAACATTCAAATCAGAGACTTGCAGCATATTATTTGGATTGGTAATTGGGCATTGGGAATTGGGAATTGGGCATTGGGCATTGGGCATTGGGCATTGGTATCGTGTCCGTTGAATTCCCCGGGCTCAAATTTTGTCGCCGGGGCGGGTTTATGTAGATTGTCGGTGAGAATGAAAGATTGTTGGTAAACCCGCCCCTACAAATCTTGTGGTTAATTTACCGAGCCTGATATGACTAATGACTAATGACTAATGACTAATGACTAATGACTGATGACTAATGACTAATGACTAATGACTAATGACTTTCCGGTTTTCCCAAATATACCTCAATTACGCGATCGTCATTTTGCACCTCATCCATCGTTCCCTCGCACAAAACAGCACCCTGATGCAACACCGTCACCTTTTTAGCAATTTGCCGCACAAACTCCATATCATGTTCTATCACTAACACCGAGTGACTTTGGGCCAGCGAAATCAGCAACTCTCCAGTTAACACCGTTTCCTCATCAGTCAAACCCGCCACAGGCTCATCCACCAACAACAAATCAGGAGATTGCGCCACCAACATCCCAATTTCCAACCACTGCTTTTCCCCGTGAGAAAGTAAACCAGCAGCAGTATCAGCTTTAGCAACCAAACCAATTGTTTCTAACAAACCTGAAACCGTGCGCTTTTCCTCTACAGGAGAATGCTTAAACAGAGTGGGAAATACATTTTTATCGCGGTTACAAGATAGCTCTAAATTTTCCCTAGGCGTTAAATTTAAGTAAACTCGCGGCGTTTGAAACTTGCGGCCAATCCCCAAACGAGCAATTTGATATTCGGACAATTTCTGCAAATTGCGACCTTTAAATATTACCCGCCCTTCCGTCGGCTGCACCTTCCCGGTAATCGAATCGAGAAAAGTTGTTTTCCCCGCACCGTTGGGGCCAATGATAACTCGCAGTTCGCCCGCATCCATACTGAAATTTAAACCATTGATGGCTTTGAAACCATCAAAACTAACAGTCAAGTTTTCTATTTCTAATACTTTTCCCTTCATCTGCTTATCCTTATTTTTCCTCGTAGGGTGCGTCAGTCAACAGTCCCTGAAAAAACGAAAAATCTCCGGGCTGACGCACCCTACATAACTGCGCACCGGTTGACTTTGAGTTGTAGGGTGCGTCAGTCAACAGTCTCAGAAAAAGCCGAAACATCTACTGACTGACGCACCCTACATAACTGCGCACCGGTTGACTTTGAGTTGTAGGGTGCGTCAGTACACAGTCCCTGAAAAAAATCAAAAATCTACTGACTGACGCACCTTACAAACTGCTTGTCCTTAATTTTAATTGTAGGGTGCGTCAGTCAACACTCTCAGAAAAAGCCGAAAATCTCCGAGCTGACGCACCTTACATAACTTTTATTCAGCAATATACAACAACCAATACCATTTTAATTTTAACTTCCTAGGTGCATCAGCCAATAGTCTCTGGAAAAGCCCACAAATCTGCTGACAGACGCACCCTACATGGGCACTAGCCACGATTGCTCATAAAGTCAAACGAAATACTGTTAGAACTGCTCGTTACTAGAGCTGGATTTGCAGCCATAATCCGCTCAGCCAACTTCGAGAGGGGCAGACTTTGCAAATACACTTTTCCCGGCCCCGTTAGCTTGACTAAAAACAAACCTTCGCCGCCAAATAAAGCATTTCTAAAGCCACCAACAAACTGAATATCGTAATCTACCGTCGGCGCAAAAGCTACCAAACAACCAGTGTCTGCTCGCAACACTTCGCCAACTCCCAAATTTTTCTCAACTATTGTTCCTCCCGCATGAACAAAAGCTAGCCCGTCACCCTGCAATTTTTGCAAAATAAAGCCTTCTCCGCCAAAGAAACCGGCACCCAACCGCTTGGTGAAAGCTACCTCTATTTCAATCCCGTTGGCGGCACAGAGAAAAGAGTCTTTTTGACATAAAAATTTACCGCCAAGTTTGCCTAAATCGAGGGGAATTACTTTACCCGGATAGGGGGCGGCAAAAGCGACGCGGGCCTTGCGATTTCCGGCGTTGACAAAGGTGGTAATGAAAAAACCCGCTCCTGTCAGCATCCGTTTGAAACCTTGAAAGAGGCCGCCACCTGTGGATGTTTGCATTTGGATGTCGCCTTCCATGTATGTCATGGTTCCAGCTTCAGCCCTCACGCCTTCTTTGGGATCTAGTTCAATCTCGATGAGTTGCAAATCGTCGCCGTAGATTTTGTAGTCAATAATATCTGCCATACGTTTCCCCTCAAGTTAAAAAAACGAAGCTGCTTGCTACTGATATCTAAGTAGGTGGACATATATATTGCATCTGGGTGCGAGTGATGTTAGCGAAGCGAGCCGGAGGAAAACTGGTCTCTAGTCTATGGCAATTGCTTCGTTTCTCTCGAACGGGTGACATTTATTTAAGTCCGCCTACTTATATATACACGATATTTTTGCAATCAATGTTCAAGTTCTTCTTTTTCGTGCTGCACTTCGGGGTCTTGTTCCAGGCTGGGGTAAGTAGATGCGTACTTTGGTTTTCTGAACAAGCGACGAATTGGCTCAAAATCTTGATATTGCACCCATCCGACTAAACCGTCGGGCAAGACTGTGACTACTATTAAGAATAGCGCGCCTTGGAAAAACAGCCAGACTTCGGGGAATTGTTCGCTCAAGAAACTTTTGCCAAAGTTGACTAGCAGCGCGCCCAATATTGCTCCTGATAGCGTGGCGCGGCCTCCCACTGCTACCCAAATTACCATTTCGATGGAAAATGCGATATCCATTGCTTTTGGCGAAATAATTCCCGTTTGTACGGTGAATAAAGCGCCTGCAATCCCGGCTAAACCGGCGGAAATTGCAAATACTAAAACTTTGTATCCTGTGGGATTGTAGCCGGAGAAACGCAGGCGCACTTCGTCGTCGCGAATTGCTAATAGCAACCGCCCGAAACGCCCGCTTGTCAGCCAGCGGCAGAGGGCGTAAGTTGCTACTAAAAATAGTATGGTGAGAATGTAGAAAATATATTGAGTATCTCGATTGTTTACTGTGGCTCCGAACAGGGTTTTAAAGTCTGTGAGTCCGTTGGTGCCGTTTATCAGTTTTTGCTGGCCGTTAAAGAAGTTGAAAAATACAATTGTTGCTGCTTGGGTGAGAATTGAAAAGTATACGCCTCGAATTCGATTGCGGAATACTAAGTAACCTAAAAGTCCGCCCAAGATGGCGGGGATGATGAATATTGCGACGACTGAGAAGGGAAATGAATAGAATGGTTGCCAAAACCAGGGCAGTTCGGTGACACCGTAGAGGCTCATGAATTCGGGTAATTGACTGCTGGCGGTTGGGGGTATTTGTAGTTTGAGGTGCATGGCGAAGGCGTAGCCACCTAGGGCAAAAAATACGCCATGTCCCAGACTGAGCAAACCTGTGTATCCCCAAATTAAGTCTATACCGAGAGCTGCAATTGCTAGTGCTAAAAATCGTCCCAATTGGTTTAGACGAGCGTCAGGAACTATTCCTGGGACGAGCACGATCGCAATTAGGGCGATCGCCCCTACAATTGCTGCTTCTTTGAACAGAGCCTTTTTTTCTGTATTCTTCATTTTTTTGGCGCTCAAAGCTGTAGTTTTTAATTCTCAACTGTGCGTCCTTTTTGCGGAAAAATTCCTCCCGGCCGCACTTGCAGAAAAGCCATAATTAAGGCAAATACCATCACTTTTGCCATGCTGGTGGTGGCGAAAAATGTAAAAAAATCAGCTAAAGGCTTGACAGGAGCGAACATTAATGCTAATGTTCCCGAACCGATCAGGTAATTTGCAGTGCCGATCGCCATTGCAGCAACTACACTCCCCATAATCTTGCCAACACCGCCCACAACCACCACCATAAAAGTATCAACTATATAATTTTGCCCGGTATTTGACCCTACGGAACCAATCAAACTAATCGCGCACCCAGCGACACCAGCCAACCCGGAACCCAAAGCAAAAGTCAGCGCATCTACTTGTTCCGTAGGTATTCCCAAACAAGCGCTCATGCTGCGATTTTGCGTCACAGCGCGAATCCGCAATCCCCACACAGACTTTTGTAAAAATAGGTAAATTCCCGCCAAACAAATGCCTGTCAGCGCAATAATAAAAAGTCTGGCGTAGGGTAACTGAAAAGTTCCCAGCGGGATGCCTCCGCGCAGCCATCCGGGCGCAGTCACGTCAACGTTTTGAGCGCCAAACCAAGGTTGAGTTACTGCGAGTTGGTAAGTTTGTGCTAAAAATGCGCTCGCCGCCCACGAAATACCCAAAGATAAAGGTAAAATTATGGCGGTAAATGTGTTGCGAGTGCGATCGAAATCCGAGCGCGATTTCAGCACCTGCAAACCGCCAAAAAATAGCAAACAGAACACCGCAATCCCAATTACCAGCACCCAACTGACGCTGCGGACAAACTGCTGTAAAATCAAACTTACGCCCCAAGTTGCCAGCAGAGTTTCTAGCGGGCGCCCGTAGAGATGGCGAATCACGCCTCGTTCCAGAATTAATCCTACCAGTGCAGCCACTAAAAAAGCTAAGGGAATGGCAAATAAAATATACATTTCAAAGGCAAATCCTCCAATCCCTTTGAAGACATTCTGCACTACAAAAGTTGTATAAGCCCCCAG
The DNA here is from genome assembly GCF_036702665.1 of Microcoleus sp. Aus8_D2. Lineage (NCBI taxonomy): Bacteria > Bacillati > Cyanobacteriota > Cyanophyceae > Oscillatoriales > Microcoleaceae > Microcoleus > Microcoleus sp. Aus8_D2. Next base: position 53,926 of record NZ_JAUBUN010000045.1, on the reverse strand, counting down.
CATCATCAACTCGCCGTGAGCCATATTAATCACGCCCATCAGCCCGAAAATAATCGCTAATCCCAGGGCTGCAATTAGCAAAACAGCGCCGATGCTAATGCCGTTAAATAAACCGTCTAATATCGCCACTTTTTTTCCTCCTGCATCAAGTCGGTTAACTTTGTTTTCGGATAATTAGAGGCGGGTTTTATCCCATTGGTGTCAACTTAGAACTAAAACCCTCTGTATATTTCGCTTATAGCCTAGTCAAGATCCCCCGCGCATCCCCCTTCTTAAGGGGAGTAGGGGTTGACGAAAGAAGACTCCAGTTCCCCCTTCTTAAGGGGAGTAGGGGTTGACGAAAGAAGACTCCAGTTCCCCCTTATTAAGGGAGTAGGGATTGACGAAAGAATGCTCTTACTCCCCCCTTATTAAGGGGGGCCGGGGGGGATCTCCGGGTTTAAAGACACGCCCTAGGGGGAGCGAAGATATGTTGCCAACATTAATAAAATTGGTATTGGCTACTTATCAAGCCTTAAATTTACCGCCTTTTGCGGGGTCTGACCAATCGCAAGAAAAGCCTTTTGTTTCAGCGACAAACTGATTCCAAGGAACCGGCTTGACTGCTTCTGGCGTAGCAAAAGCGATGTTAAACAAACCGTCTTCTCTGACTTCGCCCAACCGCACAAATTTAGAGAGGTGATGGTTAGCTTCCAGTGTTACTTTGCCCTCTGGCGCCTCAAAAGTTTGACCCAAAGCTGCTGCCCGCACTTTTTCCAAATCGTCGGGTGTTCCTGCTTTTTCGACGGCTTGCTTCCACAGGTAAACCATGATGTAAGCTGCTTCCATCGGGTCGTTGGTCACTCTATCTTTTCCGTATTTTGCCTTGAAAGCTTCCACAAATTTTGTATTTGCGGGAGATTCCACAGTCATGAAGTAATTCCAGGCGGCGTAATGGCCTTTGAGATATTCTACACCGATCGCCTTTACTTCTTCTTCAGCAATACTGACAGACATTGACGGATATTTATCCGGGCCCAAACCTGCACCCTGCAACTGTTTGAAAAATGCCACGTTGCTGTCGCCGTTGAGGGAATTGAAAATGACGCCGCCATCTGGCAAAGCTGCCTTAATTTTAGTGATAATTGGCGTGACTTCTGTACCGCCCAAAGGAATGTAATCTTCGCCAACTAATTCGCCGCCTTTGGCTGCTAGCTGTGCTTTGATAATGGTATTTGCCGTGCGGGGGAAAACGTAGTCAGACCCGACTAAGAAGAATTTTTTTCCTTTATTTTCTAGCAGCCAGTCTACTGCGGGTTCGATTTGCTGGTTCGGCGCCGCCCCCGTATAAAAGATATTCTTGGAACACTCTTGACCCTCGTATTGTACGGGATACCAGAGCATATGATTTTTTTCTTCAAATACTGGTAATACTGCTTTGCGGCTGGCGGATGTCCAGCAGCCGAAGACGGTGACAACTTTGTCTTGATCGATCAATTTTTTGGCTTTTTCGGCAAAAGTTGGCCAGTCTGAGTTGCCGTCTTCTACTATTGCTTGGATTTGTTTTCCGAGGACGCCGCCAGCTTTATTGATTTCTTCTATCGCTAATTGTTCGGCATCGACAACGCTTTTTTCGCTGATGGACATTGTGCCGCTCAAGGAATGTAAAATTCCTACTTTGATCGTGTTTCCACTGCTGGCTGCTGGTGCGGATGGTGTAGTTCCTGTTGGAGAAGCGGCTGGGGTTGCTGTTGGAGTCGGAGTTCTACAAGCTTTTAGAAATAAACTTGATGTTAGGGTAGCAGAACTGTATAAAAGAAATTTCCGCCGATCGAATCGCTTTGTCATTTTTTCTAGTTACTCCTGAATAGCTCAGTCAGATGATTGAGAATAATAACATATAGCGACTTGATATTAAGACTAGCTTAACAAGAGTGTTGTACGTTTTGATACAAAACTTATTATTGATTGACAAAATGAAGGTTTTGTGTGGATTGATGGCAACTGCGGGAGAAATGGAGTTTAGACACCAAGATACGTCTTTTCAGCAATCTGTCTGAAATTAGCAAGCCGCTTTTTTATACAAATACGTGATAGATGCTAGGAGTGAGCCTGTAACTGGGTCGATCGCACCAGCCAAATATCAAAGCAGATGACGATCGCCCTTTCTACAAATATAGCAACAGCCACATCGGGCGCCCAGATAAATAACCTGATGAATAGAGCCGATACCCGTACTGCATAAATGGTTTGATTCCCCTACTCTGCAACCCTTCTCTTTCGCCAGCGGGCAAGCTGTCAACTGTCCACTGTCAACTGTCCACTGATTTATGGAGAATAGCGGACTCGAACCGCTGGCCTCTGCGGTGCGATCGCAGCGCTCTACCAACTGAGCTAATTCCCCTGATTGACTTTCAATGCAAGCATTTTAGATGCCCGATTGCCGAATCTCAAAGGCTTGCAGGTCGCATTTGCTTTTACTTGGGCAGACCGTCACCTAGAGTAGCACGTAACGGCTAAAAACGTCAATAGTTTTCCGCCGCCGGCTCCGTGGGGGCGATCGAGCAAAGTTCCGCTACTCTGTCCAACTCTAAATCAGCAAAATAGTCCACCGTCCAATTAGCTTGGCGCTGGATCATGTGAAACGGGTAAGTGTGAGTCACCCCCGCTACCTGCATCCCCGCTTTTTTCGCCGCTTCAATCCCCGCAAAAGTGTCTTCTAGGGCCAAACACTCGATCGGTTGCAGGTTAAAGTCGGGATATTTCTGGTTGAGTCGCTCTACTGCTAACAAATAGCCATCGGGTGCGGGTTTGCTCACCATCAAGTCGTCGCCTGCGACAATTAACTCAAAATTTGCTGTCAAACCCGATCGATCTAACACCAATTCTATATCCGATCGTATTGCCCCGCTAACTACCGCCATTTTCAGTCCGTCAGCCCGAATTTTGGCAATAAATTCTGCCAAACCCGGATAAATGGGCAATGTTTCCAAACTATTGATTGTTTCCTGATAAGCTTGGGCCTTGCCAAGCAGCAAGCGATCGAGGTATGTTTCTGTCAGATATCGTCCCCGGCGCTTCAGCAGTTCGGTAATCCCAGCGCGATCGCTCCTTCCCAAACAAACTTCCCGAAACTCCCCACGTTTGAGTTGGAGATTTTCATCAAGCATCAGTCGATCGATGATTTTCTCGTGAATCGGCTCGTCATTAATAATAACGCCATTAAAATCAAATAAAACTGCTTTTAGAGTCATTAGTCATTGGTCATTAGTCATTAGTTATTAGTCATTAGTCATTAGTCATTGGTCATTGGTCATTGGTCATTGGTCATTAGTCATTGGTCATTGGTCATTAGTCATTGGTCATTAGTCATTGGTCATTAGTCATTGGTCATTAGTCTGTCAACTGCCAACTCTCAACTGCCAACTGTCCACTGTCAACTGCCAACTGTCCACTGTCCACTGTCCACTGTCCACTGTCCACTGTCCACTGTCCACTGTCCACTGTCAACTGTAAGCCGGAATGCCCGGTAAATCGCCATCAAAATCAGGAGCGAGATCGCCCAAATTCCACACCTTCGCCTGACGCACCGGCTCTAAATCTTCCCCAGGAAGAGGTTTCACACCCTGCGTTACCTGATGCACCCACCAGTGATCCTGAGTTTGCACCGCCGCGAATCCAGCAGCCCCCGCCCAAGCATCAATACTACCAGCGGCGTAAGACTTAATATAAGGCTCTTCAAAGATATCAGTCAGCCACTCTGTCTGCCGCAAAGTTTTTTGATTTCCGTCCAAAATTGCCACTTGTCCCCCAACCTTCAGCAGTCGGAAACTTTCTCGCAAAATTGCCTGCGATACAGCAGGCGGCGTCTCGTGAAACAGCAAGGAAGCTGCAACTAAATCGAAGCTGGCGTCAGCAAAAGCCACGCTTTCGGCCTTTCCGTGCAACCACTCGATTTTTAACCCGGCTTTTTGCGCTTTCATTTCGGCGACTACCAGCATATAAGGCGACAAATCCAGGCCGACAACTTCCGCTTGGGGAAAGGCTTGTTTGAGCATCAGGGTTGTCGAACCGGTGCCGCATCCCAAATCGATGATTCGGCGCGGTTTCACCCGCACAGCGTCGATTAAGCCTTGTCTGACGACTGTTTCGTGGGGAGGCAAAACGTATTGCGTGATTGGATCGTAGGAAACCGCTGCACTGGAGTTGAGGTAGCCGCCTTGGATGCCGTGAAAGTTTTGGCTGCTGTAATATTCGGGATAAACTAGGTTGGGTTGTCGGTGGCGATCGCCCGCTGCTTCCCAGTCGATACCTTCGTAGAGTCGTTTCAGTGCTTCTTCGTCGATCGCCAGTCGTATCAGGGGCGACAAAAAGCGATCGAAAATTGTATCCTTACCAACAGCCATAAAACTCCTTGCACAACAATAGTCCTGGACGCACTTGAAGCTTGAAACCCCGATCCCCCCTAGCCCCCCTTAAAAAGGGGGGAATCTGAAAAGCCCCCTTGAGAAGGGGGTTGGGGGATCTCTTATGCGTAAGTCCTAAACAACTCTTTTAATTTTAGCCAACGCCAGCCAGTCAGTCGATTTTTGATTTGAGATTTTAGATTGGCGTTTACCTCCCGTACATTGCTTGTGGCCGAACCTCTTTAGATTTTAGATTTTAGATTGGACTTTGCCTCCGCGACACTCATCCGTTGCCTTCCTTCCCTCTTCCTGCTTGCTTCTTGGTGCTCATTACTAATCGGAATTTTTACCAAAAACTCCGTCCCGCCGCCTGGAGGTTGAGAAATTTGGATGCTGCCGCCGTGTCCGTCCACTACAATTTTGTAGCTAATTGCCAATCCCAAACCTGTGCCTTGGCCCACGGGTTTGGTAGTAAAAAATGGGTTAAAAATTTGGTCTTTAATGCTGTCGGGAATGCCCGGGCCGTTGTCGGCGATCGCCATTTTCATAAATTTCCCGCCATTTTCACGAACGACGCCCGTGGAAATAGTAATGATTTTGTCCAGGCGATCGATCTCGTTCAAGGCATCGATCGCATTGCTCAGCAAGTTCATAAACACCTGATTTAGCTGAGACGGATAGCACTCGAATGAAGGCACTTTTCCGTATTTCTTGACTATATAAATTCCATTTTTTATGCGGTTGGAGAGCAGCAGCAAGGTATTTTCCATACCTTCGTGAATGTCCGCCAGCTTTTTGTCTGATTCATCGAGGCGAGAAAAGTTGCGCAAAGAAAGAACTATGCTACGAATACGTTCGGTTCCTATTTTCATAGAATTCAATATATGCGGCAAATCTTCCTCGATAAATTCCAGCTCGATTGCTTCGGTAAAATCTGCTATTTCCGGGGGAGCCTCGGGGAATTTTTGTTTGTATAAACTCACCAAGTCTAATAAATCTTTAGTATATTTGGTGCTGTGAGGCAAATTAGCCGAAATGAAGTTAACCGGGTTGTTAATTTCGTGCGCTATCCCCGCAACCATTTGACCCAGGGATGACATTTTTTCGCTCTGAACTAAATGAGTTTGAGTTTTTTTCAGTTCATGCAAGGCACTATTCAGCAGTTTTACTTGGTCTTGGGTTTGACTGTAAAGGTGAGATTGAGTAATTGCGATCGCCAATTGGTCTGCCACAGCTTTTAACAGTTGGATTTCCTCCCCGCTCCAAAACCAATGAGTAGCATGACTGCAAATTAAATAACCCTGTGGCTGGTTTTGAGTCTGGACAGGCACGGCTAAATAACTATTAGCTTTAAGTTCGATAGGTTGACTTGCACCCTCAGCCAAAGTGTCACTCGAAAGAATCATTGGCTCGCATTGATCGGTGCGTAATGACAAATTTTCTACAAAGTAAGGCTCAAACTTTATGGCTTCTTTCGGACCGTCAGATTCGCAACATTCCCACATAATTTGTAAGAGTTTATTTTGCGGTTCGTACCAACCAAAAGCCGCCCGTTCTAGATGCAGCAAATTCACTATTTCTTCGACTGTACTTGCCACGATTTTGTCTAATTCTAGAGAAGCCTGAATGCGTCCGGCAATGCGGTTTAGCATGGCTTCTCGCTCGGCTTGAGCGCGATTGTTTTCGGAGGAGTAAATTAGCCAAATTGCTGCTAGCATTGCCGGGCCGATCAGTCCAGCGACGACGGATGTCAGCAAATTTAATGCTTGCAGTTGGGATTCAATATTTTCGCGGGGAATGACTAAAGCCATCGACCAGTTAACTTCGTTGAGGGGAGCGTAGGCCACATACACCCATTTGCGATCTATTTTTACCAGTTCGATGTTCGTCTGGCGGCTGGTCATATGGCGCGAAATTGTGAAGAGTCCTGGGTCTTGCGAGTTTAAAAAACTTGGGGCTGGCCGATCGATATTTCCTGTTAATTTATTGTTGGGATGAACAATTGGCACTCCTTCTGAATTAAGCACAAAAGCATAACTGTCTGAACCGTAATGCAAGCTTTGCGCCACATTTGCTGCTCGGTCTACTTTAATGCTGCCTGCAAGGACTCCAATTACTTTATTGGGAGTGGGAGGCAATGCCCAAACTGGAGATGCAATTATGATTGTAGAAAGCTTTGTGCTGCGTCCGATCAGCGGGTCTGAAACCTTGACGTTTCCGCCCATTGCCTTTTGAAAGTATTTGCGGTCTTTGCTGTTCGTGGTAGTGCCTAAAGTGTTCTGCACTGAGCCATCGGCTTGAATTAATGACAAGACGAAATACTCTTTTAACCTGTATGTTTCTCCTTGTAAAATCGGTTCAACTAATTTCCAATTGAGAGTGCGAACCGTAGGAGAGTAAGCGATGGTTTCTATTTCTGCTTTGCGACTGCTCAGCCAGCTATCGATTTCGTCGGTGCCTTTTTCTAGTTTTAATAGTGCTACTTCCTTTAAGTTGTCGAGGATTAGTCCGCGCACAAAAAAATAGCTGATGCAAGCAGTTGTGCTCATCGTTAAAGCCGTGCTGGCCAGAATTAGCAAGGTCAGCAAATGGCGGCGCTGCCGTCTGTGCTGCCAAAGACTGTGCGCTTGCTGCCACCGCAATTGAGCAGAATTACTGATGTTTTGCCAAAAGCGGGGCAGCTTTTTTGTTTGGTGGGGCGGCTGCGCAGACACAGCTCGGGCTTGATTTGCTGGGTTTTGCATCATCAAATGTTCTCGTCGAGAGTCTAATTGATCAAACGGCATTCGTCATTGGCGATCCGGCAGAATTAATATTAGGCAAATAGTGAGGGTTTGAGTCCTGATTGGTTACACCAATCAGGACTTATACCATTTTCGATTGGGGGATTGGAGATTAAAGGATTGAGAATGACTGATGAATTTCGTGGTTTTGATCGCGGGCAAAGCAGTTGCATTTTTTGTGAGAAATGGTATTACATTCCTGACTTTTAAAAAAATATTTCGATCGCGCGAACGCATTTTATTTTGGCATCAACTTTACATTTCGACCTTCGGTTTACCTGCTTGAGCTTGGTGGTTTACGATATCTTTAATATCTCTCTCGTTTGTATAACAAAATAACTGTAAATAACACAGAGAAAATACGGAGTTTTTCAAATTAGCAATGTATTATGATGTAGGGTGAAATCCCTGTTGACAATTATACTAACTTGCGCTATCGGTTCAAGGAGAAATTTTTGCGTCTAAAGCTTTTTTGGCCAAGCGGGTTGCATAAACGGTGAGGGCGATTGTTGCTACTAAACCAATGCCGTAGAGAGCCCACTCAGCAGTAGTGCGCGATCGCCCTTGTGCTCCGATCGCAGCCAAACTCCCAGCCAAGGAACCAATATAAACATACATCACTGTTCCGGGAATCATGCCGATCCAAGAGGCGAAAAAATAGTCTCTGAGAGAAACCTGCGTGACTCCAAAAGCATAGTTAAGTAGGTTAAACGGAAAAATTGGCGAAAGCCGCGTCAGCAGCACAATTTTCCATCCTTCAGAGGCAACTGCGGAGTCGATCGCCTGAAACTTGAGATTACCTGCTATCTGTTTGGAAACCCAATCGCGAGTTAAATACCTACCTGTTAAAAAAGCGCAAGTAGCGCCCAAAACCGAGCCGATGGAAACGCAAACCGTGCCGCCCAGGACTCCGAACAAAACGCCAGAACCGAGAGTCAGCAAGGAACCGGGGATAAATAAAACTGTGGCGATAATGTAAATTAGGATAAAAGCTGCGGGGCCCCAAGGGCCGAGATTGGCGATCGCCGATAGCGCATTTGTCAGAATTCCTTGAAAATTGAAAAACTTGGCCGCCACAATCAAAGCCACAGCTAAACCAATCCCTACAATCAGCTTCCACTTATTTGATGGTGGTGGATTTTGTTCACCGGGCGATCGCAAATCATTCATTACCTAAACTCCTAAGTCTAAATTGCTTGCAGGGTAGGGACACGGCGCCGTGTCCTTCATGGTGACAACAATCGCCTAAAACCCTGATAAATCTTGCTGGTAGCATAGTCTCGATCCCCCTAAATCCCCCTTAAAAAGGGGGACTTTGACAGGAATCTTGTCCCCCCCTTGGGAAGGGGGGCGCCGGGGGGATCTGGGCCTAATTGTCCAACAGTAGACTGACACTACATTTGAACTTAAGTTGACACGACAAAAGGCGCGGTGCCGTGTCCCGTATTTCACAGAATTGAAAACTGCTATCAGCGCAAATTTTCCCTCAAATCAAATCAAAGTACCGCCGCAACTAGAACCGCTACCCGCCGTACAGCCGTAGCAATAAGCAGCAGTTTGCACCTCTTGAATTACATCTAAACTACCAGATTCCAGCAATTGAGCAACAGTTATCCTTTCTCCGCTGCCAGTTTTCGCGGGCAGATTCTCCATTTGGTTAAAATCGCAGTCGTAGACATTGCCCAAATAGTCGATCGACAATTCGTTGCGACACATTAAATGCTCCAGAGTACCAGGATTAAAATTATTCTCCAAAAACTCCAGATAAGGCTTGTGCAGTTTTTTGTGTTCCAAATGAAACTTAGTCCGTCCCACAGGCAAATTAGTAATTGCGAACAAGTGATTAAAACAAATCCCAAAATGTTCGGCTAAATAAACCTGATAATCTTGCTGTAACTTGCCCTGTTCCGCTGTCAGCGAAAACTTATCTGTTGTCGGAACCTGCGGATTGTACACCAAATCTAGAATTAAATTTTGGTTGTTTCCGTAGCCCAACTGATTCAGCTTTTGCAGCGCCCGAATCGAACTGTCAAAAACACCGCTGCCGCGCATTTTGTCAACATTGTCAGCTTGGTAACAGGGAAGCGATGCCACAATTCTAAGTTGGTGTTGCGCGCAGTATTCGGGAATATCTTCAAAGCCATTTTCAAAATAAATCGTCAAATTAGAACGAACAATGACCTCTTTACCTGCCGCCGTCGCAGCTTCCGCCAGCGGTTTAAAACCGTACAGCATCTCGGGAGCACCGCCCGTGAGGTCAACAGTTTGAATTTGAGGAAAACGGCGAATAAGTTCAATTAATTGTTCGCAAACTTCCGGCGAAAGTTCTTCAGTTCGTGTCGGGCTAGCTTCTACGTGACAGTGAGTGCAAGCGAGGTTGCAGCGTTTCCCTAGATTAATTTGTAAAACTGTAATCTGCTTTTTAGTTAAAGCTGAGTTGAGTTTGTTTTTGAAAGGTGTGATTGCGGTTTGAGTCATGTGCTAAATTTTTTAGTCTGTGCTCGCAACGAATGTAGAGGCATTCCGGGGAACGCCTCTCATAATTTAGCACTAATTATCATAGTCCGGGACGCATCAAAGTCAAAGAAACCGGGTTTTTGCGGTTTTTGCGGGTTGTGACGCCTATTCTTGAAAAAAACCCGGTTTCTGACCACCCGTGCGTCCAGGACTATTAATCTTGTTTGAGAGAGTCAACTAATTTTTCAACTCGTGCTTTAATTTCACCTCGAACGCGATGAAAAGTTGCGATCGGTTGTCCGTCGGGATCGTCGAGTTGCCAATCTTCAAATACTTCTCGCAATACCCAGGCTTCGGGTAAATTAACGCCGCAGCCGCACAGAGAAATTACTGCGTCGTAATCTTCGGCGTTGAATTCGCCTAAGGCGTTAGATGTTTGATCGGTGATATCAATGCCAATTTCTGACATGACTTGAATTGCTGTCGGATGAACTCTGCTTGATTCTAAGCCGGAACTGGTGACGGAAATCTTGTCTTTGCCGATGGTTCTAGCGAATCCTTCTGCCATTTGCGATCGGCAGGAGTTTCTTTTGCAAACAAACATTACTTTTTTCATGGTTTTTGTTAGTTGTAATTTGATGTTCTCTCAATAAAAATGGTTCGTAGTGAGGACTTTAGTCCGCATCAATCAGAGGACTAAAGTCCTCACTACGAACACTAACGATCGCCTTAATTAACTTCCAGGGCGCGATTTGCTAGGGCGATCGCCTACGAAGGCCGCTTGTTCCTTGCGTTCGCTGTGGCGATCGGTCAAATAGTCCACTTGCTCCCGCAACAGCAAAGTAAACTTGTACAATTCCTCCATGACATCGATCGCGCGATCGCGAAAAGGCGAATCCTTCATCGTCCCATCATCATTAAATTCCTGATAAGCCTTAGCAACCGAAGACTGATTTGGAATCGTAAACATCCGCATCCAGCGGCCCAAAATCCTCAAAGTATTAACAGCATTAAAAGACTGCGAACCGCCGCTAACTTGCATCACCGCCAAAGTTCTGCCTTTCCTTCTGTCTGACAGCGCCAATACTTAAAGGAATCCAGTCAATTTGGTTTTTGATAATCCCCGTAATATTGCCGTGCATTTCTGGACTCGACCACACTTGACCCTCCGACCAAAGGCTCAATTCCCGCAATTCTTGAACCTTGGGATGAGTATCGGGAACGCTGCCATAAATCGGCAATTCCCGAGGATTGAAAAACCGAACTTCGGCACCGAATTCCTCAATAATTCGAGCCGATTCTTCCGCCAAAAAGCGGCTGTAAGAACGCTCTCGCAAAGAGCCGTATAAAAACAGAATTCTCGGTTTGTGCGTGAAATTTCCCATGATACTTTTAATTAAAATCCCGAAACCCGTTAGACATTTGTCGGTAAACAGCGACGGCTAACTGCGCGCCCCAAATCGGAGCAACCCAGTAAACCCAGTGGTGTTCCCAAATGCCGCCAATTAAGGCCGGGCCGAGCGATCGCGCCGGATTCATGCTCGCTCCGGTAATCGGCCCCATAAATGCAGCTTCTAAGCCTACAGTCAAGCCAATTGCTATCCCCGCACAGCCGATATGAGCGCGCCTGTCAAGCCCCGAACCTAAAATTACAAACATCAGGATAAAAGTCAGAACAGTCTCTAAAATTAGAGACTGCAACCAATTGCCGTTAAGAGGGATAGTTGCACCGAGATTTGCCACTTTTCCTAGGGTAATTAGCAGCAGTGCGGAAGCTGCGATCGCCCCCGCACACTGTGCCAAAATGTAAGGCAAAACTTTGTATTTTGGGAAAAAACCGCTCGCCCAAAATCCTAAGGTTACGGCTGGATTAAAGTGGGCGCCGCTGATATGCCCGATCGCGTAAATCATCGCGGCTACAACTGCACCAAATACAAAACTAACGCCTAAATGAGTTACAGAACCACCGCTAATTTTGTTCACCATCACCGCACCGGTGCCTGCAAAAACTAGCATAAACGTGCCGAGGCCTTCGGCGAGTGCTTCTCGGCTGCAATCTCGATTTTCCCCAAAAGCTAATTTCTTTGCTGTTGCACCCATCGCCGTCAACTCATTGGTTCACAACCATCATATCAAAAAAAATTGATGCGTCAACTCTCTTGGTTCGTAGTGAGGACTTTAGTCCTTGGCTGGATGCGGACTAAAGTCCTCACTACGAACCTATAGCGGTTACTTTAGGGGAAATGATATTACTCATCAAAAAATATTAATGAGTCAACCCGCATCAGCACAAGGCCGCGCCGGCAGCATCTGGCTGAAACGGCGGTACTCAGCGAGGTACTCTTCCAGGGAGAGAAACTGAGCTAAATTGAGGCTGTAGTAGATCCAGCGGCCTTCTTGGCGGCTGCGGACTAAATCGGCTTCTTTTAGGGTTTTGAGGTGGAAAGAGAGTTTAGACTGAGGGACTCCCAGCCGATCGCACAAATCGCAAACACACAACTCCTGTTCCCGCAGCAACTCCAAAATCTGAATCCGCAGGGGGTCAGAAAGAGCGTGAAAGCCAGCGGAGACCTGTTTTTGGGAAATCTGAGGTTGTGGAGTGCGATCGGGCTTGGCTGTCGAATTTTTAAGCATCAATTATTTTGAAAAAATCCATACAAAACATCATATTTCTCAGGCTTCATCCCTGAAAATTGCTGAATTTAGCATCGACAGATCCTTCCGAGTAGATATTACTTCGGATTCTGTACCCGCGCCGGCACATCAGTCAGTCCGGCTTTTTGCATCAGCGAAATCACCCCTACAGATACAATTCCGCCAATAACTACCCCGACAACTATCAGAATGAGGAATAATTTTTGCAGAGTCTTCTTAGTAGCCGGGTGATAGCGTTTCGGCAATCCTTCGCCTTGCTCGTCAAGTTCTTGCTGCAAGGGGTCTAGGGGATTTGATGGACTTGAGTTAAAAGGATTTGGCGGTTGATTCATGGCTGTTTATGCTTCGAGGGTGTCAACAACTATTTTAACTTGCGATTTGCACGCAGCAACTTCAATAATAAATTCTGGTTTGAGTCAAGACTCTATAAATTTTATTAAAATTCCGAGAATTTTAGCAACATTATTGATAAAATATTCGTCTGTGTCAATTTCGATCGCAATTCCTTCGAGTTTGAAAAATTTCCAGATACTCCCAGTTGTCACAACTCCATAAATTGTCTGAATGTCATTTTCTTGACGCTGGTTAAATATTTGCGCTGCGATCGTTTCTGCCATGCACTGCCCTAAACCAGATTGAATGTTGTCATTTTTGGCTTCCACCAAGGCGATCACTGGGGATTCGATGACTAGCTGTTCGGGCGATCGGCTAATTAGAAAATCGCAATAACCGCTCAAACCCCTAGCAGGGTCTACATTGAACTCTCTACCTGAAAATAAACTCATCCGTTCCGGCAGCCGTTTTTTGATTTCAACTAATATCGGCGCGACAATTAGTTCGGAGCGAGCTTTCTCCGAATTTATTTCTAGTGCTAAAGGCCGATTGAATTGCAAAGTTTCTTGCAAAAAATTGCTGGGTTCTATTTCGGGGATGTCGGCAAACAAGCCAACCGTTCTATTAAAACTTATGCCAAAAATTGTCTTAATTTGTTCCACGCTAAATTGACTGTACGGCATTTAACTCACTCTTCCCAAACAATAGATCTCTGGCGCTCATTCACTCTACGATATTGAAAAACATCTGCGTTTATCTGTGTGTATCTGCCCTTCATCTGCGGTTGTTCTATCGAGCGAAGATTTATTATGTAATTATAGTCTAATAACTTATTGAAAACATCGCAACCGGGGCGGGTTTATCTGATTCTACTGCTGTTACAGATTTTGGGTGAACCCGCCCCTACAACATTTTACCCTTCTGCTTTGGAAAGCCGATCGAGAGAAAATGTTGCCGCTTCAGATACTTGAGAATTTTTATCTTTTTCTAAGTATTTCAAAGCCGAAACGCTCTTCACACTCGGCAAATTGCCCAAAGCTTCAGCCAGCCTCTGGCGGATCAGCCAATCTTCCGACTGAGCAAAGTTGAGGATGCGATCGATCGCGCCAATTGCCTTAATTTCCCCCAAAGCCGAAATCGCCGCCTGCTGGATCACCACTTGTTCGCTATCGAGAGCTTTCAGCAGCACGTCGCGAGCCCGCGGATCTTTGAGATTTCCCAGAGAAACAGCCGCACTAAAGCGCACCAGCCATTGAGTATCTTCGTAAAAAGCGCGCACCAAAGCCTCAAAAGCTCTGATATCTTCCAAATAGCCCAAAGCACCCGCAGCGTCAGCGCGAATGCCGTAATCCGGGTCAGTTTCTAGCAATTTGACTAGAATAGGATAGCACTCAGCAGTCGGTTTGACCCCGAGAGCAAACACAGCCATCGATCGCACTTGCAAACTTTCGTCGTTCAACACCTTTTTAATCAAAGGTACCGCCGTTTCAGCCGGCACGTTCCGCAAGTTAGCCAAAGCCACCATGCGATCGGCTGAATTTTCGCTTTCTAACTTGGCTGCAATTTGCTCTAAGCTTAAAGTTGTCATTATGGGTAAATTTTGTAGTAAAACTTTACATTCGGCTGATTTTGATTATAGGGGAGTCTCAGGAAAAAAGCAGGCAGTAAAAACCGCCCCAGGATTTGAACTCAGTGAAATTACGGATTAGTGAGAGTATTAATCTAAAGCTCAAATTGCATGAAAATAATAAATGAGCAAGTCTATTATTTAAAATTCAAGCACAGGCGAGGTGTTTGGGCCGTTCCCTAAGGCTTTGCCCGATTGTTATACCATTTTCTGAAAATAATACAACGTTAGGGAAGCTCCAAACCCTTATGCAATAAGCGATTCCCCATCTAAAATCAAAAATAGAAAATGGTATTAGCCGCCCTCCGACAACCTGCAATCAACCATGCCCTTGTACCACCCCCCCTTTTACTCCTCAGCTTTAGAACAAGCGATCGACCGCTACCCCCTAACTGCCGGCCCAGAAACTTCCTTAGCAGTGGCGATCGCCCTGATGAGTCAGTTGCAAAACAGTTGTCCCCTAGTCAAAACGCCTTTACCCTCAGAGCGGGGGGCGATGACCGAAGCGTCCGTACCCGACAAGGTGCGGGCCCGCTGCGTGCTCGTCGTGCATAACCAGCAGACTATTACCACAGGTAACTTATCGGAAAACCCCAGCCGCGGGCTGTTAATCGGCATACTAACCCCCGCCGACTTAGTGAGGCTGATCGCTTCTGGCAAAATCAACAGCCTGCAAAAAGTAGCCCTCCACAAAATACCAATTTCCGAAGTGATGTCCCCGGTGTCGGTTTCCCTCACAGAATCCGACGACCAAGACGTGTTTACCGCTTTATCCTTATTTCGCCAGCACCGAATTCGCTATTTGCCGATCGTCAATCAATTCCGGCACTTGGTAGGAGTGCTGACGCGGGAAAGAATTCGCCAAGTATTGCAACCTTCCAACATTCTCAAATTGCGGCGGGTAGCAGAATTGATGACTACGCCAATTACAGCGCCCCACACCGCCTCGCTGCTGAGCATAACCGAACTGATGTCAGAGCATCAAGTCAGTTGCGTAGTCATTACAAAAAACAAAGAATTAACAATGGAGAAGCCCAAAGATGAGCATACCTCCATTTTTCACTATTCCTTTCACCAACCTTTGGGAATTGTTACCGAATACGACATCGTGCAGGCACAGTTTCTCGAACTAAATTTCGAGGAAACCCCAGCTCAAAAAGTCATGAGAACTCCCCTGCAATTTCTGCAACCTTCCGATTCTCTGTGGACGGCGCACAAACAAATGCAGCAGCAACAAGTGCAGCGGTTGGTCGTGTGCGGCGGGCGCGGAGAACTGCTGGGAATTATTACTCAAACCAGCTTGCTCAGAGTCCTCGATCCCACAGAAATGTACCGAGTTGTCAAACAGTTGCAGCAGTCGGTTTATCAACTGCAATCGGAAAAATTGGAACTGCTGCAAAGCCGCAATGCTAAATTGGAACAGCAGGTGCGCGAACGGACTGCCAAACTCCACGAACAGGTGCAGCGCGATCGGCTGTTAACTCAAATTTCCTTCCGGATTCACCAATCCTTAAACCTCGAAGAAATTCTCAACGCCAGCGTCGATGAAGTCCGGCAAGTTTTGCAAGCCGACAGAGTAGCGATCGTGCGCTGGGAGTCGAGCAATTTCGGCATTTTTGTGGCAGAATCCGTTGCCCCCAAGTGGTCTTCTATCTTGGGAGAAATCATGCCAGACAATATTTGGCAGGAAGCTGCGTTTGCGATCGAACAGGAGATTTATGCCGTCCCAGACATCGACAAAGCTAATTTGAGTGCCGAAAAATATGCGCGTTTCCAGCAAGCGCAAATCAAAGCTTATTTGATTGTACCAATTTTGCAAGATGGCAATTTGTGGGGGATGATGTGCGTCCATCAGTGTTCCAAATCCCGGCAGTGGCAGGCTTCGGAATTGGATTTGCTGCTGCAACTGGCAACTCAAATCGCGATCGCCATTCAGCAAGCACAACTCTACCAGCAAGTACAAAATCTCAACACCGACCTCGAACGCCAAGTCCAAGAACGTACCGCCCAATTGCAGCAAAAAGTGCAGGAGCTCCAGCATTTAAATGTTCTAAAAGATGAATTTCTCAGCACAGTTTCTCACGAACTGCGGACGCCTTTAGCTAATATGAAAATGGCTATTCATATGCTGAGAATTTCTCCCACACCAGACCGGCGCCAGATTTATTTAGATATTTTAGAAACTGAATGTACTAGAGAAACCGATTTGATTAATGCTTTGCTCGATTTGCAGCGGCTCGAAGCAGCAGCTTGCCCGATCGATCTCGAACCAGTAAACTTAGAAGTCTGGCTACCTACAATTATCGACCCGTTTTACACCCGCGCCCACAACCGCCACCAGCATTTGCGAGTAGAGTGCGATCGCCACCTCCCCACGATCTGTTCCAACCGCGCTAGTTTAGGACGAATTTTAGCAGAACTCCTCAACAATGCCTGCAAGTATACTGCCAATGACGGCGAAATCTATTTGAAAGTTGAGTGCAAAAAGGGAGACTGGGAAGAAGGAGGAAGCGAGAAAAATCCGATCCAAGCAAGTGCTCTGGCTGCCTCCATCCAATTTACACTCAGCAATCAATCTTCCATTTCGAGAGAGGAATTGCCTCGAATTTTCGAGAAATTTTATCGAGTTCCCAACGCCGATCCCTGGAAACAAGGAGGTACAGGTTTGGGTTTAGCTTTGGTTCAAAAACTTGTCGAACAGTTGGAGGGAAAAATTGAGGTTGAAAGCAGCAATGGCTGGACTAATTTTACCGTCACATTTCCTACCACGCCGGATGCGAATTAGTCCGCCACCAGTCGATTTGAGATTTGAGATTTGAAATTGACTTGCAGCTCCGTGAATCTGGGAACTTGAACTTTTGTCTAAAATTTTGGGGTGGGGTCATCTTTTTTACTCTCATACCAAATCCGGGTTTACCGGAAAAGTGGGTTTAAAGCCCCGTCCTTCTAGGACGGCTTTTTCTTTAAATCTTAGGAAATCAAGCGACATAAATCAAAAAATTTAATAATTATTCAGTCAAGAAGATAATTAAACGCTGTATACTAAGAGCATGAAAACACTAAAAATTAAGCTGTATCAACACAAAAGGAATAGATTTCTCAAACGGTCAATCAACGCCGCAGGGGGAATCTACAACCATTGTATTGCGCTCCACAAGCGGTACTACCGGATGTGGGGTAAACACTTAAATTGTGTTCAACTCCAAGCTCACATTGCTAAGCTAAGGAAGCGTCAATAATTTTGGCAGTTGGTTGGCTCTCAAGCAGTACAAGATATTTCTCAACGAATTGAAAAAGCCTATCAATTGTTTTTCAAGCATCACAAGAAAGGAGTTAGACCGCCCAACTTCAAAAAAGTACGTAAGTATAAGTCTTTCACACTTAAACAAGCTGGGTACAAGTTTCTGGGTGGCAACCGAGTTAAAATTGGGTCAAAAGTTTATCAATATTGGAATTCCCGACAAATTGAAGGAAAAGTCAAAACCTTAACCATTAAACGCACTCTACTAGGTGAATTGTTTATGGTCGTGGTTGTTGACAATATTGTCGCACCAGAAATCAAATCCGAGACGAGTAGAATTGCTGGATTTGATTTCGGTCTCAAAGTATTCCTCACAGCTTCAGATGGAACTCAAATCGAATCACCCCAATTCCTTAAACAGTCACTCACTGTCATTAATAAAGTCAATCGACAGCATTCTCAGAAGCTAAAAGGTTCAGCTAATCAGGAAAGAGCTAGGCAGAATTTAGTCCGTAGATATGAAGACGTTGTAAACCGTCGTTCTGACTGGTTCGGGAAATTAGCTGCTGATTTAACCGATAGGTTTGATGTACTCTGTTTCGAGACATTGAATCTCAAAGGAATGCAACGTCTGTGGGGTCGTAAAATTTCCGACTTGGCTTTTGGGGAATTTTTGCAAATCCTGGAATGGGTTGCCAAGAAAAAAAATAAGCAGATCGTCTTTATAGATAGATGGTATCCATCCAGTAAGACTTGTGTGCGATTCGTTTAACCTAAACCGAGCAATCGGGGGACGGTTAGCTTCTGTAAGGTAATCCAGCAAAGATTGAGTTCGCACTTTAATCCCTTACAGATGACAACTTTCATTACCTTGTAAGTGACCGAAAGTAACCTAGAAATCGGAAGTCTTACCCTATAAGTGTAGTAGTGACAGCACTATCCCTACTGCGGCGAATGGTCATCAAAGTGGTAAAGCGGGATAGAAAGGTAGTAACCGCGAACTGTACGCGGAACCCTATCAAGCAAGAGTCTATGAGTAAAGCGCAAGCCAGAATCCACGTCTGAACCATCGTGAGGCTGAATGGGCTACGACAGTTATCGCCCAAGCCAAAAGGCAAAGATACTTAAGGTGTTGGCAGTTGCAAGTCTGACCAACCTACACTACCAATAAACTCGGTGGAAAGTGGAACTCTAAGGACGCAAACAAAAGGTAATTGGGAACGAAGCAACCCCCTCTAACCTCTCAGAAAGGTCGATGTCTGAGTAGGAAACCATCCATAATAATTCAGGGGGAAGGATTGTCTAAGAAGCCAAAGCCTTCTGTAATAGGAAGGATATGCAGATGTAGACACTTTGACTTAGATAGTAAAGGTGCGATTAGTAATGTATATGTCTAATACCGAACCAAAGTTCAGGGTGGAATGGATAGACGATATCCCATTATACACTGGAATAAATCTTAACAGTGAAGGGAAATAAATCAACTGGAAAATAAGAGAAAAGAACGTCTACAAGTTACAAAAGCGCATTTACAGATCCAAGAGTCGTGGTGATACTAAAGCTGTACGCAGACTTCAAAAAACACTGATTAACTCATGGTCAGCAAAGCTATTAGCTACTCGAAGGGTAACACAAGACAACCAGGGAAAGAAAACGGCAGGAGTGGATGGAATTAAATCTCTATCCCCAGCAGCACGTTTCAAACTTGCAAGGGAATTAAAACTCAACGGTAAAAGTAAAAAGACTCGTCGCGTCTGGATACCAAAACCCAATGGTGAAAAACGCCCACTAGGAATACCTACCATGAGAGATAGGGCAGTTCAAGCCCTAGCTAAAATAGCTCTTGAACCTGAATGGGAAGCCGTATTTGAGGAAAACTCTTATGGATTTCGCCCAGGCAGAAGTTGCCATGATGCAATAGCCGCAATATTCATTCAGATTGGTCAAAAAGCCAAGTATGTACTAGATGCGGACATTGCTAAATGCTTCGACAAAATCAATCATCAAGCACTTCTCAAAAAGATTAACAGCTTCCCTAAAATGCAACGACAAATTAGGGCATGGCTTAAATCAGGAGTGATGGATGGAAAACAACTATTTCCGACTGAAGAAGGAACCCCACAAGGTGGTGTGATTTCACCTTTATTAGCAAATATAGCCCTACACGGGTTGGAAAAGCTAATCGAAGAATTCGTTCAATCGATCAATATAAAAGATCGGAATGGATTTAAGGTAAGACCGAGAGATCTGAAGAAAGCCATCAGTCTAATTAGATATGCAGATGATTTTGTGTGCATACATGAAGACATCGAAGTAGTTAAAAAGTGTCAAATAATAAGATCCGAATGGCTGACCCAAATGGGATTAGAGTTAAAACCTAGTAAAACCAGAATCTGCCATAGGCTTATAGAGATAGATGGAAGCAAAGGTTTTGATTTTCTAGGATTTAAGATCAGGCAATATCCGACAGGTAACTATCGAAATGCCAAAAACTCGCAAGGGAAAAGTCTAGGATTTAACACGCTCATGACCCCAAGTTCGGAGAAAAGGAAAGCACATCAACAAAAGTTGGGTTTAGTAATTGACCAACATAAAAACAGGAAACAGTCCGAATTAATCCTCGAACTAAATCCAATAATAAAAGGATGGTCTAATTACTACTCCCATGTAGTCAGCCAATAAATATTTGGTAAAATGGATGATCGGGTCTGGCAAAAAATAAGAATATGGGCGCTCCGGCGATGTCGTAAAAGCAATAAACATGAAGCTTTTTATAAATATTGGAAGACCGTAGGGACTGACAACTGGCGATTCTGCACCACGGAGGGATTAAAACTAGCCAAACACGGCGAAACTGAAATCTCAAGGTATATAAAAGTGCAAGGTACTAGAAGTCCTTATGATGGGAATTACACCTATTGGGCAACCAGATTAGGAAAACACCCAGAGATACCAATAAGAGTGGCAAAGCTACTTCAAAAACAGAAAGGAAAATGCGCGTGCTGCGGTCACTACTTTAGACAACATGACGTGATGGAGATAGACCACATAGAACCCAAATCAAAAGGAGGAAAAAACTCTTATGATAATCTCCAATTACTTCATCGACATTGCCACGATGAAAAAACTGCCAACGATGGTAGTTATGGTACTTGTGACAGAAGCTAAGTTAAAGAGGAGCCGAATGAAGCGAAAGTTTCACGTTCGGTTTTGCAAGAGAGGTGGGGAAAGTGATTTCTCCATCGACTCTAACTCAAACTGCGGCCATGTCCTGAAAGAGTTAGATTTGTCGGTAAGAGAATGGCGTTGTCCGTCCTGTCAATCAGTGAATGGACGTGATGAAAACGCCGCTAAAAATATTTGTGCGGTTGGGGCATCAACCGCTCTGCGTTAGGCGATGTTAGACAGGCGAAAGCTTGCAATTGCTGTTTGAACTTAGAATCCCCGTGCCTTGATAGTCGGGGAGTATGTCAATCTCACTCTTTTTTGGGAGCTAGTTTGCGGATGCCAGACGGTGCTGGTGCAAAATTCAAATATTCATTTTTCTCTTCCACAGGTGATGAGGATTTAGATGCTGGATACTTCTTGCCTTTGGTGGCGTGATTAGCAACTGTTCCCAAGCAGGGGATGCCAAAATTTTCTAATTGACTGAAAACTTTTTTGACTACAGAAAACTTGACCAGGCGAACTGCTACAACCATCAGTATGCCATCTGTGCGCGCCGCTAAAAAATTTGTATCTTTACTGTCAACCAGCGGCGGCGTATCGTAGATCACTAAGTCAAATGTTGCCTGAAATTCTTCCATTAAATACTGCATCTGAGATGAGGCAAGCCGTCTAGCAGTACCGGGAACCGGAAGACCGGCAGTTAATACAAAAAGATTATCCGTTAGATGCGATCGCTGGATAATTTCATCCGGTTCGTTTTTATTTTCAAGAAAGTTGCTCAATCCCTTGACATTAGGCAGTTCCAACAGCCTGTGCAGGCTGGGCGAATGCAAATTTGCGTCTACCAACAGGACTCGCTGACCCGCCAGCGCTGCCACGTGGGCTAAGTTTAAAGCAACGGTAGATTTGCCTTCGCCAACTGTAGCCGAACCAATTGCCAAAGAGCTAATCGTTCGATTTGAAGAAAGAAAGCGGATATTAGTATAAAGAGAGTCAAAAGCTTCTATAAATTCCGCAGCATTTTTATGATTACCCTGTTTTCCTTCAAGATAAGCATAGGCATTAGCAATAGAAGGCGGAAACTTTTTAGAATTTTTGTCACGAGGAATTACTCCCAATAAAGGCGCATCAATCGCATCTTTAATGTCATCAGCAGAGTAGAAAATATTGCGGAACTTTTCAATGATGATAGCCAATACCAGACCCAACACTAGCCCCCCAATAACTGCCATCATCAAGTTGTTTGCACTTTTCGAGGGAAGTGGAATGTATTTGCCTGTTTTAATATCTTTCGGTATCCGGGGCTCAGAAATTATTTCCCAAGGTACTTGGCTTTGGGCTGCTTGGACGCGCAGAGTTTCCCGCTGAGTTAAAAGTTGATCGCGGCTGCGGGAGGCTATGTCTAATTGCTGTTGCAGTTCATTGTAACGGCGAGCTATACTGGGGAATTCTCTGGCTTTTTGGCTCAAATTCTCTTTAGTTTGGGCGATCGCCTGACTGCGAGCTTCTAAGACTTGAACTTGGTTGGCAGTATCAACCAATTGTTTAATCAAGCCTATGCGAATCGAATTTTGAAAATTCTGAACTTTAGAATTGGCTTGAGTTCCTACCAAATTTTGCCCCAAAATTCGATCCGTTTGCTGGTTGAGCAAAGCTACTAAATTTGCCCGCTTCCGCTCTAAAGCTTCCACTATAGGGTTAGCAGATTTAAAACGAGCTGTTTCTACAGCAATCTGACCTTCTACTTCCTTAACCTTGGTCAGCAACTCTTTATATTGAGGTTCTTCGCTTAAAGCTGAAGCAGCAATAGCTTCATTTGGTGTAAAATCTAATTGTTTTTGCAAGTTAGCGTACAGTATTTTCTGTTCCTGGAGCATTCTTTGAGTTTCTGACTCTAAAGTTTCTACAGCGCGAATTTGCACTAGCAATTGCGCGCCTTGTTCTTTCGGATCGGTAATTTTTTGCTGCTGCTGTATCACCTGTAAATCAGACTTCAGGTCATTTACTCGCTTGTCGAGTCCCGGAAGCTGGTTTTCAATAAAATTAACACCTTGACCAATGCGACTCTTGCGTTCGTCTAGGCTGTACTTTAAATATTTCTTTTTAGTTTCTTGTAAAACAAACTCAACTAATTTAGGGTCCTGCCCCATGAAGCGAACTTCCAAAATTTTAGTTTGCGTCAACTCATTTTCTCCGAGGCGCAACACGACTAATCCTTTTTTAAGAAGTTCCTCGGTCATTTCTGGATATTTTTGTTGGACTTGTTTCGCAATAGCCGACAGCATCTGAGGACTCTGGAGAATTTGAAGTTGAGTTGGATAGTCCAAACTAAAAAATTCTCGATTAGGCACTGCCCCCCCCTCACTGCGATTGGCGAGGGCAGAGGCGTCGGCAAGTCTTGCCTCCGTTGTCACGGGTTCCACTAGCATCCGAAAATCGGCTTGATATGTTTTCTTGCCTTGCTTGACCTGATAATAACCTCCGGCGCCTGCTAGAGCCATAATCCCAATAATGACTAGGGCTTGTCGCGCAAAAGTCCTAAACAACGGCTTGAGATTCAATCCTTTCTGAGGCGCCGCGCTTAATTCTTCTCCCTCGTCAACGGACAATTGCTGTGCGGGTCTGCTCTGGTTGCTAATTGCTACGATATGAGCGTCCTGTTCTGTTTCCATCTTGACCTCTTTCATATTTTTTTGGTAAAATCAGCTTGGTTCTGCGAGCCTTCTGGTTGATACTTTCACCCTTGACTTCAGGATATCACAGGAGATTCTTGGTTGGTTGGTTCTACTTCCTTCCAATAGTTCTCACTATTTTCACATAGTATACAAAAATAACTAAATCCTATGTTGTGTCGGCTGCAAAAGTTATTTGACTAACTGAAGAGAGAGTTGTATCTGACTGTATTTATGTCTGCTGTGTTGTGCTTGTATTTAGGGTTTATGGGCGGCGAATCCAACTTTTTCCGGTGTCGCTGAGCTTCGCCACAGCTCGCGCCATAACTTTACCAAAATTTTACAATTTCCCGTAACACCAGGGCCGCCGATCGCGCTGGTATTGCCTGGTCATCTCTGCCATTTCTGCGATCGCCACCAACGGCAGCAGCACCTGTTAACTTACCCGCTTTCCTGACCCACTAAAAAGTTTGGCATTTTCGATGTACATATAATAATTAACAGCATTCAGCCGATTTTTGGAACGGCAACTAATTGAATCAATTTCCCATAAAAATCTGTCTTTATCTTTTAATTATCAACTTTTTGACGAGCTGGATGACTGCTTATTAAGTCTCTAGACTTAATAAGCAACCCAATTATCTCACAAAATTCTCTCAATAGTGCACAACAGACATAAAAATTAATAACTTGCGTTCTCAAAGTCGATCGACATCTCGAAAAAATCCAGCCTTCTTGGTTGTGCTACCGGGGGGGGATGGCGCTGGGCGATGTGATGTTTTGTCGGAGAAACACCGGGTTTCTGGGATCTTCGACTCTTACTACAACCATCGCTGTGATTCGCCCTACTATGAGAGTTATAGCAATATTAGCGGGAAACGCGCCACGGGCTATTTTTTTCGACGAACCGATGAAAGAGGTTTATGACACATTTGTAATAGAATAGAAATAGTTCGCAACTGATGCGATAATTTCTCTGGCTCTCGCCCGGATGAGCTGTTGTTCATTCAGTTGACCGCTTGACAGTTGACCGCTTGAGGGCACTTGACAAAAGAAGGAAGAGAATTGGAGTAATGAATAGTCTTCTTTTAATTTCTCCCGATCGGGCGGGCGGGCTTTAAACCAATTCTTTCGGGTAATTATTATTTGGTGAATTTACCAATTACCCACTACTCATGACAGCTTACTGATTCTGTGCTTTCTTTTCTCGAAGTCTCAACAAGATTTCGGCATGATATTCGCGGGTGATTGGATAAAAATATGTGAGAATCATGCCGCAAATTAAAGCAATTGTGGGCAGCGGCCCGATCGCAACTCGAATCGCAAACAGCGCAGAATCCGGCTGTACGGGCGCAGCCTGTCCCTGAACTGTGGCGAGAAATCCAGCTTGCTCTAATGCTTGGCCTACCAACCACAAGCCGATCGCCAAACCAATTTTTTGCAGCAACACCATAAACGAATAGAACACGCCTTCGCGTCTTTCTCCTGTTTGGAGTTCGTCGAGTTCAATCACATCCGGTATCATCGACCAAGGTACGAGATAAGCAGTGGAAACTCCCACACCAGCCATAACTGCTAACAGGTACATCTGGACAACTTGTCCCGGTTGCAGGAAAAACAGTCCGGCTTGGGCGATAATCCACAAACTCATGCCCATAAAATAAACAGCTTTTTTGCCATAGCGTTCGCTAACTCTACTCCAAACAGATAACATGGCGAATGCACTGCCTTGAACTGCGATCGCAGTTTGGAAAAAATCAGCTTCTTGCAGTTTCATCCAGTTGATGACAAAGTAAGGCAAAATCGAAGCAGTTAATTGCACTCCCAGCCAAGAACAGAGGTAAATTCCAATTACGTACAAAAAAGGGCGATTGTTAAATGCAATCCGCACCTGTTCTCCGAGTGGCAAGGATGTTGAATTGTCTTCTACTGGATTGTCTTGCAATTGAGAGAAAACGTGTTTGCGGGTTCCGAAAAAGCACCAGTACAAAGGCAATACTGAAATTACTGCACAGATTGCACCTAATACTAAGTATTTTTGGGTATTGTCTTTAACTAAGTCAAAGATAATTTTCCCTAAAAGTAATGACAAAATGCTGCCGCCGATCGAGAAAGAAAACCGGAAACTGTTAAGGCTAGTACGTTCGTTGTAGTCTTGGGTTAATTCTGGGGTGAGGGCCGTGTAAGGCAGGTTGACGGCGGTGTAGGCCGTGTTAAACAATATGCCGATCGCCACATAGTACCAAAACAATATCGTGGGATCTTTGCTGGGAACAATCCACTGCAAAAAGAAGAAGATGCCGAAAGGAATTGCGCCGTAAACCATCCAAGGATAGCGGCGGCCCCAGGGGTGAGAGGTGCGATCGCTCAAAACCCCCACAATTGGGTCATTTACAGCATCCCAAACCTTGCCGATCAGCAAAATGTTGCTAGCAGTCCCCGCAGCCAAACCCGCCACGTTGGTAAAGAAAAACAGCAGGAAAAACACCAGAACATTCGCAGTAATTGCGGGGCCGAGGTCTCCCGCGCCGTATGCTAACTTTGTGGAGAAACTGAGTTTTTTGGTTTTTGGGTTGTCGGCGACTGGTTCAGGGGGGGAAGTGTTGCTCATAAACTTTGATTTCGGGATTTTTGGGCAGGCGCAGTCTTTCCAATAGGAGTATAACTCGCGCTACGCTGTAATACTAAGTTTTTTTTGGGCGATCGGGACGATCCTGAAGATTGGGTAATTGGGAAAAAGGTAATTGGTAATTGGTCATGGGTAATTGGTAATTGAATAGTAGGGGCGGGTTTCACCAACAATCTTTAATTCCCACCAACAATCGAAATAAACCCGCCCCCACCCAGCGACAACAATCTTTAATTCCCACCAACAATCGAAATAAACCCGCCCCCACCCAGCGACAACAATCTTTAATTCTCACCAACAATCTTGATAAACCCGCCCCCACCCAGCGACAGAAAGTACGCGCTGCGCAGCTATCCCTCTTGGCCCAATCGCACATTTGCAAATTTCCCAAAAAGGTCAATCGCCCATTGAAAAATTACCTAGGGGCCCGTTTAAACAGCAACATTTATCTGTCGCCCATAAAATAAATAAACCCACCGCCTAACTATACAAATAACTCCCTTAAGGAAACAATCGCCCTACCTGAATTTCTATTTCGGGAAAAACCAGCATTGACAAAATTACCTCTTCATCAAATATAGTTTCTTGTCGGTAATTTCCCCCCAGCGGTTCGCGAAAAACATAAACTTGCCGCGTGTTAACATCAAGTATCCAATAATCAGCAATTCCCGCCTTAGCATAAGCCCGTGCTTTGCGGTTGCGGTCTGTTTCTAAAGTCGTGTCAGCTACTTCTACCAACAACAAAATGTTAGCGGGTGCGGGATGAAAATCTTGGTACAGCCTAGGGTCGATTTGCACGACAGCAAGATCCGGTTCTGGTTCGGAATTTGCACTCAGAGTAACCGGGTTTTGGATGCGAATTAAAGCAAGTCCTGCTAGCAGAGTTCTGAGATAGTCTCCCGCACTGAGATTAGTTGCAGCATGGGGAGGATTTTTAGAATTATTTGAAACAATTTGTCCGTCAATTAATTCGACTCGTTCATCGGGATCGAGAATACCAGTTTCGGTCAGGCGGCGGTATTCGTTTACAGTCCACAAGCGTACATCTGTTGCAGTCATTGCTCTATTTCCTGTTATAATTTGCGAAGGATAGACGAGGGCAGGATTTCTGTTATAGTTGAAACTAGGAAGTTGAAATTTTAAATTGGGTGAATTATTCAATCCCAAATCCCAAATCCCAAATCCCCAATCTAAAATTCCTAGGTTAGCAATCTAGATTTTGCTGTAATTGCTCCCACACACCACAAAATAGCATTGACCATCTCCGAACGCTGGATGTCCTCTTCAGCTAAAAAACTGGCAAACTCTTCTTCAATATTCAAGTGGTCTGCAAAAGCATAAAGCACGCGCTTGTACTCTGTGGGCATCGGTGTTAATGTGGCTTTAACTAAATTTAACAGCGCGTTCAAACAGTTAAGCATAATCCCTGATTCGTCAATATCTTCTGCATCGAGCAAGTACAGGGTTTCTGCAATATCGCAAATAGCATCTATTTGTGTTGGCGGTTTTCCCAGTTTGCTGACATCGATATTGCATAATTTCAGAGCATTAATCGCTAGTTGTGGACGGGTAAAAAATACAAGTTGACCGCCGGCTACTAAAGGCGGTTCTTGTTCTCCATAGACAATGAGAGTATATAGATTCGGTACTTCGGTTTCGGGGTCGAGGCGGAAACCGAACAGCCACAGCAATTTTTCTTGATTTGGGTTGGCTGTTTGCAGTTTTGTTGCGAAAACTTTTGATTGTGACATGATTTTTTAATCCTGATAAAATTTATGCTATTAAACCCGGTTTCTAGGCAAAATCGGGGTGGGAGTGAGACATCTACAAATAAGCTAAGTTTAAGAGGCAATAGTGCGCAATTTTTGTCCTACAAATTTTGCTGGATGATGTCGCAGCATTCAGCGACAGTTGCTCTTTTTTCCATGGCTGCGACTAGGGCTTCGTAAGCGGATTGATGGCTTTCGATTAGGGTTTTTGCTCGCAGCGAACCCCAGTTTTGTTTGAGTTGAATTTCGGAAGTAGGACGGCGCAGTTGTGTTAAGATTGCGCTAATTTTTGTGCGGTCTTCCGCTCCTCCTCTGGCGCTGCCGTAAACAACTTTTTCGGCGACTATTCCTGCCATCCACACGGTGCAGTATTGGTCTAAAAGTTGGGCGGAAAGAGTGCCGTTTTGAAGTTGAAATGCTAGTTGTTCGTCTTCAAATCGGACGCCGCCTTGGGCTGTTTGACCTTGTTTGAATGCTTCAAGAGCGTTGAGGGCGTAGCTGGTTACGGGAATTCCCAACAAATGCGCGACGAGGAAGTGTCCGGCTTCGTGGTGGAGGATACGATCGCGCTTTTCTTTAGAACTTCCCCCCAACCAATCTACTAATATTGTACCGCCTTGACCTTGCCACTGGAAACTGTCGAGGGTGGCTAGCCCCAACAGGCAAAAGGTGGCGATCGCAGGTACGGCCTCTGGTAGGTTGAATAGGGGGCCCAATAATATGGACACGGTGATGGCGAAGATAGAAATAGCGATAATATTCAAAGAAGTGTCTTTCATAATTGCGAATTGGTAAGTGGGAATTGGTAATGGGGAATTGGTAATCGGGGATTGGTTTGAGAGGTAAACTCAGGTACATCGCGCGATCGCTTTGCCGCCGTGTCCGGTCGATCGCAGCACCGGGACTTCCGACAAAAAACATCATCTTCCAGTTTGACTGAAATTTGCCGGTCGGAAGCCACCAATCTTAAAAAGATATTAAAATAAATCAAAGTCAAGTAAAAGTGTTAGTGGAATCCTTCATGTCAGTTTTGGCAGCGATCGCAGTTTTAGGTATCTTGATAGTTGTTCACGAACTCGGCCACTTCCTGGCGGCGAGACTTCAACACATTCACGTCAACCGCTTCTCCATCGGTTTCGGGCCCATCCTGTGGAAGTACCAAGGCCCGGAAACTGAATATGCCCTCCGCGCCTTTCCCCTGGGAGGTTTCGTGGGTTTCCCGGATGACGATCCAGACAGCACTATTCCCCCGAATGACCCAGATTTGCTGCGAAATCGCCCTGTGATCGATCGGGCGATCGTGATTAGTGCAGGAGTAATTGCCAACTTAATTTTTGCTTACTTCCTGCTGGTGGTGCAATTGACCACCGTTGGCGCTGCATCCATGAACTACCTACCGGGAGTTAAAGTCCCGGAAGTCGCTGCGGAAGTTAGTTCGGCCGCCAAACAAGCCGGAATTCGATCGGGCGACATTGTTCTGTCCGTTGATGGTAAGGAATTGGGCGCGAACCGCGAAGCAATCAAATCTTTAGTCTCAGCCATCCAAGATCATCCCAACCAACCCCTGGCGTTAGAAATTCAGCGCGAAGAGCAAAAATTTGTGGTGACAGTAACTCCCGAATTATCACCTGACGGTAAAGGTAAGATTGGCGTGCAGCTAACTTCTAACGGTACCGTCGTGCGGCATCGAGTCGGAATTGTAGAGGCATTTAGCCAGGCCGCGACTGAGTTTGAGCGAATTGTAGTGCTGACGTTTCAAGGTTTTGGGCAGTTAGTTACCAATTTCGGTCAAACCGCAAAACAGTTGTCCGGGCCCGTGGCAATTGTGGCCGCTGGTGCAGGGATTGCGCGATCGGATGCTGCGAATTTGTTTCAGTTTGCGGTATTAATTAGTATAAATTTGGCTGTGATTAATATCTTGCCTTTGCCTGCTTTAGATGGCGGTCAGCTAGCTTTTCTGTTAATAGAAGGACTGCGCGGCAAGCCTCTGCCGAACCGCATTCAAGAAAATGTAATGCAGACTGGTTTGGTGCTGTTGTTGGGTTTGGGAATTTTCTTGATTGTTCGCGATACTGCTAATTTGGCGGGCTTTGATTTGATGCGAACTCTTCGACAGCAGTAGTCAGTAGTCATTGGTCATCTCGCCGCTCGCGAAGTCGAAGGGTGGTCATTGGTCATTGGTCAGTAGTCATTGGTCATCTCGCCGCTCGCGAAGTCGAAGGGTGGTCATTGGTCATTAGTCATTAGTCATTTTAGCCGAAGAGCGACTGGTGCTGTATCTCGACTTCGCTCGATAACCGCGTAGCCGAAGCAAGCCGAAGGCTGGTCATTAGTCATTTTAGCCGAAGAGCGAAGCCGAAGGCTGGTCATTAGTCAGCAGCCATTAGTCATTACACCACTGGTGACTGCTGAGTAATATAAATCAATACGGTTGACTTAAGGTTTTTTGATAAATTAAAGAGCGCAATTTTATAGGAATACAGACTTTTTTTGACTCGTCAGATTGTTCTTAAGTCAACCAGATTAAGGTAGGGGCGGGTTGAGCTAACAATTCATGAAATAATCGACCAGATCGAGGCAAAACCCGCCCTCTATTAAGTCAAAAACATTGTAATATAAATTAACCAGTAATATTGGAGAAATAGCAATGGTTACACAACTGCAATCTCCCGAAACAGCAAAAATCATCTACCCAGACGATAACGGCGAACCAATGTCAGACAATACCGAACAGTTTCGATTAATCGTTTGGATTAAAGAAAACTTAGAACTATTATTTGCGAGCATAGCTGATGTTTTCGTAGCGGGAAACTTACTATGGTATCCAGTAGAAGGAAATAACAAAATTGCTCAAGCGCCAGATGTGATGGTAGCCTTTGGAAGACCGAAAGGTTATCGAGGTTCCTACCAACAGTGGAACGAAGAAAATATTGTACCGCAAGTCGTGTTTGAAATTTGGTCGCGGGGAAATCGCCTGACTCCGATGCTGCAAAAGCTGAGATTTTACGAACGGTACGGCGTAGAAGAATATTATCTTTACGATCCAGCAAGTGTGGATTTGACTGTATGGGAGCGCCGAGAGGATCGATTAGAAGCAGTCGAAGAAGTGAACGGCTGGGTCAGTCCAAGAATGGGAGTGCGGTTTCAAGTATCAGAAACTGAACTGCAAATATTCAGGCCTGATGGAACACCGTTTGTGAGTTTTGTGGAACTCGCTCAACTTCGAGAACAAGCAGAATTAAGAGCTGAACAAGAACGGCAAAGGGCCGAACAAGAACGGCAAAGGGCTGAGCAAGCAGAAACTATGCTGGAGCAAGAACGATCGCGCTCGCAAGCTTTGGAAGCTCGGCTGCGAGACATGGGAATTGACCCGAATCAGTTGTAAATGACTAAGCTCAAGTTCGCTCAATGACCAATGACCAATGACCAATGACCACCCTTCGACTTCGCTCTGGGTAAAATGACCAATGACTAATGACTAATGACTAATGACCAATGACCAATGACTAATGACTAAAAAGTTAAGTTTAAAACAACGATCGCTCGAAATTCTGATTCGCCTCAAACGCCTGTATCCAGAAGCCCCTTGCACTCTCAACTACGAAACTCCCGTGCAGTTAATGGTGGCGACGATTCTGGCGGCCCAGTGTACCGATGAGCGAGTCAATCTGGTAACGCCGGCTTTGTTTGAGCGTTTCCCGGATGCGCAGGCTTTGGCAAATGCTGATTTGGATGAATTGGAGCGTCTGGTGCGATCGACTGGTTTTTACCGGAATAAGTCTAAAAATATTAAAGCTGCTTGTTGGGCGATCGTCAACAAATTCAACAATCAAGTACCGCAGCAGATGGAACTGCTGCTAGAATTGCCCGGAGTTGCACGCAAAACGGCTAATGTCGTCCTCGCCCACGCCTTTGGTATTCATCAGGGCGTGACGGTAGACACTCACGTCAAGCGTTTGAGTCAGCGGTTGGGATTGACTGAACACGCCGATCCAATTCGGATCGAGCGGGATTTGATGCTATTGTTGCCGCAGCCGGATTGGGAAAATTGGTCAATTCGGTTGGTGTATCACGGCCGGGCGGTTTGTAATGCGAGAAATCCGATTTGCCATATTTGCGAACTTGCAGATTTGTGCCCTTCTGCTAATAGTTAGATTTTGCACTAATTTCAGGGACAGGCAAGATGCCTGTTCCACAAAACAGCTTAAATTCTTGTGGCCGTAATTTCAGGAACAGGCAAGATGCCTGTTCCACAAAACAGCTTAAATTCTTGTGCAACAGGCATCTTGCCTGTTGCTAAAAAAGCTTAAATTCTTGTGGAAGTTGCCAAAAAAATTTAAACTCTTGTGGAACAGGCATCTTGCCTGTTACCAAAAATTTAAACTCTTGTGGAACAGGCATCTTGCCTGTTGCCAAAAATCTTGTCAACAAAAAAACTAATTTAAATAAAAGCGATCGCAAATGACCAAAATATAGTAAAATAGTAGATTGTGATTTATCTAAGGATATCAACAGATTATGGCCAAAAAGAGCATGGTCGAGCGCGAGAAAAAGCGCCAAAGACTCGTAGACAAGTACGCCGACAAGCGCGAAGACCTGAAAGAGCAGTTCGACCAAGCAGCGAACCAGATGGACAAAATGGCGATTCACCGCCAACTGCAACAGCTACCCCGCGGCAGTTCGCGGACTCGCTTGCGCAACCGCTGCTGGGCTACAGGTCGCCCCAGAGGTTACTACCGCGATTTCGGACTGTCTCGGAACATGATGCGAGAAATGGCTCACGAAGGTCTTTTGCCCGGTGTTGTGAAGTCTAGCTGGTAGCAGAAAGAAGGAAGTTCGGCAACGGATTTGGTAACGGATTTAACGGATAGAAGAAAGAAACCTTTAGTTATCTAGGAGAGAGAAAAGGAAGAAGGAAAAAGGAATAAGGAATGAATAAAAAACTTATGAGTAATCGGTAAGATTATATTTAGGGTTTATTTTTTTTTCAGACTTCATATCAAGCTTCCTTCTTGCTTTTTCCTTCTTGCTTCTTACTCATTACTTATTACTCCTTGCTTCTTCCTTCCTCCTGGCATCCGTTACATCCGTTACAAAATCCGTTGCCGAACCTTCTTGCTTCATTGGCCGCAGCATTTATCGATACCGAGACTTTCGAGTAATAAGTCGCTGACGGCATTGGCGATCGCAAATTCGCCGTAAAAGCTTTTAGAAAAATCATAGGCCTGCATTTCGGTGACGATCGCAATTACGAGGCTACCCAAGTCGTTTTCGCCTTCCATGCGCTGGCGGAGGTAGATTTGGGCGGCTCTTTTAGCTATTTGCTGGTTGGCTGCTTCTGGGATAAACTCGGAGTCTAGCCAAGCGAGGAGTGTTTCTTGCAGCCATTGGCTTTCTTGTTCGGGGTTTTGGGCGGGCGGTAAGGTAATAGGTTTGATGGTTTCAGACATGATTATTCCTAATTGCTAATGTTGACGAATGAAAAGTTAGCGGACAAATGACAACTGATAAATTTATGCAATATGATATACCGTCAATTATACAGGGATACGCGCAAGGCTACTTCTTGATGGCCAATGATGGCGAGGAGAGTCTGGGGTGGTATTCGAGCCGCCAGCGGGCGCTGATACCGCTGGATGAGAGATTTACCTATCCGCGATCGCTGGGCCGGGCCTTGAATCAAAATCGGTTTTCGGTGGCTGTGAACCGCGATTTTGGGGCGGTGGTTGAGGGTTGTGCCGATCGAGAAACGACTTGGATTTCTAAGGAGCTCAAGCAGATTTACTGGGGTTTGTATGAGGCTGGTTGGGCGTACAGCTTCGAGACTTGGTGCGGCGACGAATTGGCGGGCGGTATTTTGGGATTGTCTATAGGCGGCGCGTTTATTGGGGAATCGATGTTTTACCAGATTCCCGAGGGTTCTAAGGTGGCGATGGTGAAGTTGGTGGAGAGATTGCGCGATCGATCTTATCTACTTTTCGACGCTCAAATGAACAATCCGCACCTCGAAAGATTCGGGGCTTATACAGTTAAGGAGAAACAATATAATGCTCTTTTGCAAGCAGCTTTGAAGCGCAAGTGTTCGTTGTTTTAATCGGTTGAAACCCCGGCGATTTAAATCGCGGCTACACGAACCAAGTCCGGATGGTGCGCGGACTAAGAATAAGAAGGATATTGAATACAAGCAAGATTTGGATTCGGCGGTTTCAACCGCCGGGATTTCTGACATAATGTCATCTCTTAGTCCGCGCACCATCCGGACATCGTTTGTGTAGCCGCGGTTTCAACCGCCGGGTTTCCTAAAATTTTCAACCACGCTATAATATTCTCAACTAAAGTCGATCGAGCAAAAAGCCATGATAGAAAGCGCCGGTTTGGTTTGGTTGTTAGTGTCACCTATTTTGACAGAATTGGGAAAAGCCGCTTTAGACGACTACGTTAAAGATTTTTTTAAAGGTTGTATTAAAGATGTTGAAGGACTCGCTAAAAAACCCTTCGCTCAAAATACTGTTCGCGATGCCCTGAGATCATTTATTATATTGTTCGAGCAGGAATTAGAGCGATCGCACTCCAATAAAAAACAGATCCGGCAATACCTGCAACCTTTAAAGCAATTTCTCAAACAACCGGATGTCAGGCAAGTTTTGGGAACTGCGTTTCAAGGGACTTGTGAATATTTAGGCACTGGTATCTTAGCTCAGCATTGGCAAAATTTGTGTTTGCCGCATTGGGTGCGACGGACGTTCCCCACGTTCACTCTGCTCGTACCTGCTAAGATTTTTCAGGGAAAGCCAGTTGCCTCGCTTCCCGATACATTTAGTTGGGAACAAGTCGCAGACAATTATTTTAAAAGTGTTAAATCAATTATACAACAAAATGCGGAACTGCGAGAAATTTTCAACAGCCAAAATCTTGATAGCATAAATCAATATCTCAAAAACAATGCTCCGATTCCGGCTGATTTTAACTTAGAAAAATATCAAGAAGCACTGCGAGAACAATATGAATGTTTGGATTTAGGTAATTTAGATACTAGATCTGGAGAGTACGAACGACAACTGACAGTCAAAGAAATATTTATTCCGCAAAACGCGCGATATTGTCAGGAATATTTGCCGAAAGATTATGAATTGCCCAAAGAGATTCAAAGGCGATTGCGGGAACTGGGAGAAATCGCCGCCGAAGTTAGTGCCGAAGATTTGGAACGCTATCAAAAAGCTTACACTCAACAGCAAACGCGATCTGTCTTGGAAATCATTGACGATTTCAATTACCGTTATTTAGTCATTCTCGGAGATCCGGGTTCAGGCAAATCTACGCTGTTAAAATATCTGGCGCTTCAGTGGTCAAAATTGCTTCCAAATCAGTTGTCATCGCAACCGATTCACTTACTAATTGAATTGCGCAAGTACAATCGTAGTAAAGATGAAAAAGAGTGCAGTAATTTTCTATAATTTATCGAGCGCGGTTCGAGTTGGATCGGGCATTTAAATAAATCAAGACTGCACGAATGGCTGCAAGCCTGCCGGGCTGTCGTCATGTTTGACGGGTTAGATGAAGTGTTTGAAGTGCAAAAACGCAACCGGATTGTTGACCAAATTCATGCTTTTACTCAAACCTACCCCGCAGTAAAAGTTGTTGTGACTTCTCGCGTTATCGGCTACCAGCAGCAGCGGCTGAAAAATGCAGAATTCCATCACTTCATGCTGCAAGATTTTGAACCGGAACAGATTCAATAATTTATTCAGAAGTGGCACGAGTTGACACTGACAGACAGGTTGAAAAAAGCTGCAAGTTTAGAAAGATTGGATAAAGCAATTTCCGAATCAAGGGCGATTCTAGAATTAGCCGTAAATCCGCTGTTGCTGACGATGATGTCAATTCTGAATCGCTATCAGGAGTTACCGCGCTTTCGACATAAACTATATCAAGAAGCCTCTAAAGTGCTGCTGCATAAATGGGATTTTAAGGAAAAGGAACAGTTAAATCATGATAAAATTGATTCTGACAAAATTGATGAAGAAGTCAAACAAATTATCTGTGGGCGAATTGCCTACAAAATGCAGTCGAGTGGCAAAGGATTAGCCGGAAATATTATCAGTCGCGAGGATTTGCGGGAGACTATAACTGAGTCATTGAGCGGCTTGATGGGAACTGGGGCAACTGCTTGTGCTAAGTTGATGGTAGAGCAACTGCGCGATCGCAATTTTATCTTGTGCTTCTTGGGTGGATACAATGAAGATTATTTTGCTTTTGTCCACCGCACGTTTTTGGAATATTTTTGTGCTTGGGAGTTTGTCCGGCAATTTGAGAAACAAAGAACGCTCGATATAGATGGTTTGATTGAAGTTTTTCGAGGGCATTGGCGAGATGAGTCTTGGCATGAAGTGTTGCGCTTAATGGCGGGAATGCTGAATGCTAAGTTTACAGGTGAAATCCGAGAATACCTGATTGGTGAAAATGGGGAAGCAGAAAAGTTTATCAATCTGTTTTTGGCGGCCGAGTGTGTTTCTGAAGTCAAGAATCGAAATGAGATCGCTGCTATTGCTGGGGATTTGCGCGATCGAATCAAAGAGTTAACTAAATACGGAGTTTATCAAATTCGTAGACAAGCAGTAGCAGCACTTGCAGCAACTTGGAAAGATGACCCGGAAACCTTACCTTGGCTCAAACAACGCGCTCAATCTGACGATAATTCGACTGTGCGACGTGCAGCAGTCCAAGAATTAGCACGGGGGTGGAAAGATGACCCGGAAACCTTACCTTGGCTCAAACAACTCGCTCAATCTGACGATGATTGGCCTGTGCGACGTGCAGCAGTCCAAGAATTAGCACGGGGGTGGAAAGATGACCCGGAAACCTTACCTTGGCTCAAACAACTCGCTCAATCTGACGATGATTCGGATGTGCGACAAGCAGCAGTCCAAGAATTAGCACGGGGGTGGAAAGATGAGCCTGGAATATTTGAATTATTGTGCGATGTTGCTATCAATGACCCCTTCGATCGCAAATATGATTGGCAAGATAACCCCCGGCAAACAGCTCTTGCAGCTATTATTGAGCTATATCCCGATCGCCCTCAAACTTTAGCAATCGTTCGCGATCGCGCCCAGAACGATCGCGATCCAAAACTCCGCGAATTTGCCCAGAACGAATTGGCAAAATTAGAACGCAAATAAGCGAGCATCCATAGGGAAACTGCACTGCCGTATCCTCACCCGATATCACTACTTCCAACAATAGTATAATCAAGCAGAGATACTTCTCGGAGACAACAACTATGCAAGTCACAACCGAAGAAATAATTTATCCATCCAGCGACGGTCAACCAATGGCAGACAGCACAATACAATACAAGTTAATAGTCACAATCAAAGAAGGTTGCGAATCGCTGTTTGAAGATGACCCCAACGTATTTGTAGCAGCCGATTTACTGTGGTATCCGGTTGAAGGTAGACCAGATATTTCTCAAGCACCGGATACGATGGTAATATTTGGTAGACCAAAAGGCGATCGACGTTCCTACATACAATCTCGCGAAGATAATATTGCTCCCCAAGTCGTCTTTGAGATTCGCTCCCACAACGATAGCAACACAAAAATGAACAAAAAACTTTCATTTTACTATCGTTATGGAGTGCAGGAGTATTACCTTTACGATCCCGAAACAAATGAGTTGGAAGGTTGGCAAAGAATAGAAGGAATCTTAGAACCAATTGAACCGATGGAGGGATGGATAAGTCCGAGACTGGGAGTGAGGTTTGAGTTGGCAGAAGCAGGATTAGAAATTTATAAGCCTGATGGAGAAAAGTTTCTTTCCCCTTCCGAAATAAATGCAGAACGACTATTAGAGCGACAGCGCGCCGAACAAGAATTTCAACGCGCCGAACAAGAATTTCAGCGTGCAGAACAAGAATTTCAGCGCGCCGAACAAGAAGCTCTCAATGCTCAACAAGAAGCTCAAAAATCTGAACGTTTAGCAGCAAAACTGCGGGAATTGAACATCGATCCTAATAGCATCTAAGCCAGAATAAATGCTAAGAAACCAGATTTATTTGAGAAATCTGGTTTCTGGGAATTGCAGTTATTTACTCTTTGAGGGCTTACTGATCGAGACCAAAGAAACCGGGTTTTTTGCGGTTTTATCGACTGTAACCAAGTATTTTCGTAAAAACCCGGTTTCTGAACACACATTTCCGACTCCTCGAAACCGGGTTTTTTGAGATTTTGCCGAATGTAACCAAGTATTCTCGAAAAAACCCGGTTTCTCACCACCCGTGCGTCAGTCTGATTCTTTTAACCGAGAAATAGCCCGCGCACCCAAATACATATACTACAATATATAATACAGATATTAGAGCCAAAATCCTTGGGGGTGCCAAAGAATCCTAATCGCGGCCCCATGAATGTGCAAAAATACTGAAGCCAACCTTACTAAACCCTGCACGGAGCAATTGCTGTGGAATCGAGATACAACCCCCAATCCATAGAAGAAAAATGGCAACAGACATGGGCTGAGCAAAACTTAGACCAGATGCCTGAAGATAGGGAAAAGCCTAAATTTTATGCCTTATCCATGTTCCCCTACCCGTCGGGAAGCCTGCACATGGGCCACGTCCGCAACTACACAATCATCGATGTAATTGCCAGACTCAAGCGGATGCAAGGCTATCGCGTACTCAATCCGATGGGATGGGACGCTTTTGGTTTGCCGGCAGAAAATGCGGCCATCGAACGCGGAATTCCGCCCGCACAATGGACTTATCAAAATATTTCCCAGATGAAAGGCTTATTTCGCCGCCTGGGTATTTCTTTCGACTGGACAAAAGAAGTTACAACCTGTTCTCCCGATTATTATCGGTGGACTCAGTGGCTGTTTTTGCAATTTTTAGAAGCAGGATTAGCATATCAGAAAGAAGCGGCAGTTAACTGGGATCCGATCGACCAAACCGTCTTAGCCAACGAACAAGTAGACAACGAAGGTCGTTCCTGGCGTTCGGGTGCCAAAGTCGAGCGCAAATTATTGCGGCAGTGGTTCCTCAAAATTACCGATTACGCCGAACAGTTATTAAACGACTTAGATAAATTGCCAGATTGGCCCGAAAGAGTCAAATTAATGCAAGCCAACTGGATTGGTAAATCTGTCGGCGCTTACTTAGAATTTCCGATTGTCGGCATGGATGAAAAAATTGCCGTTTTTACCACCCGTCCCGATACAATTTATGGCGTGAGTTACGTTGTTTTAGCACCGGAACATCCGTTAACTCAGCGCGTGACCACGGCAGACCAAAAAGCGGCTGTTGATACGTTCATCAAAGAAGTTGCATTGCAAAGCGAAATGGAGCGCACGGCTGATGACAAACCGAAGCGCGGTATCCCCACAGGTGGCAAAGCAATCAACCCTTTCAACGATGAAGAAATCCCGATTTGGATTGCCGATTACGTGTTGTACGAATACGGCACCGGCGCAGTCATGGGAGTACCCGCCCACGACACGCGAGATTTCAAGTTTGCCAATCAATATGAACTACCTATTAAAGTAGTAATTGTGGATGATGATGAAGTTCCGCTGACGGAAGCTTACACGGAACCAGGAATTATGATTAATTCCCAAAGCTTTAACGGGATGGATTCAATTAAAGGCAAAGCTGCAATTATTCAAGCTGCCGTAAATTCCGGTTGTGGCAAAGCGCGAGTACAATATCGTTTGAGAGATTGGCTAATTTCTCGCCAGCGTTATTGGGGCGCTCCGATTCCGGTAATTCACTGCCCAAAATGCGGAACCGTCCCCGTCCCGCAATCGGATTTACCCGTATTGTTGCCGGAAAATGTACAATTTACTGGCAAAGGTTCGCCGTTAGCAAAGATGCCGGAATGGGTAAACGTTCCTTGTCCGAGTTGCGGAACTCCGGCGCAGCGCGAAACGGATACGATGGATACTTTTATGGATTCATCGTGGTATTTTTTGCGCTATCCCGATGCTCAAAATCAAGCGCAAGTCTTCGATTCGGCGAAGACGAATGATTGGATGCCTGTTGACCAATATGTCGGCGGCATCGAGCACGCCATCCTGCATTTGCTGTATTCGCGGTTTTTTACGAAGGTTGTGCGCGATCGGGGTTTAATCAATTGTGATGAACCATTTAAGCGCTTGTTAACTCAAGGCATGGTACAAGCAAAAGCCTACAAAAATCCTGTGACTGGCAAATATGTTGCCGCATCAGATGTAGACTCGGAAAATCCTAAAGATCCGCAAACTGGGGAAGCTTTGGAAGTCTTCTATGAGAAGATGTCCAAATCTAAATATAACGGTGTTGACCCCTTGGAAGTTATGGGGAAATATGGGGTTGATACGGCGCGGATGTTTATTTTATTCAAGGCGCCACCTGAGAAGGATTTGGAGTGGGATGACGCTGATGTGGAAGGGCAATTCCGCTTTTTAAATCGCGTTTGGCGCTTGGTGACAGAGTTTGCTGCACCCCCCCCAGCCCCCCCTTATCAAGGGGGGGAGAAAGATGTGTTGAGTCAAGCCTCTTCCCAAGGAGGGGAGAAAGATGTGTTGAGTCAAGCCTCTTCCCAAGGGGGAGAGAAAGATGTGTTGAGTAAACCTGAGAAGGATTTGCGGCGGGCGATTCACACTGCAATTAAAGAAGTTCGAGAAGATTTGGAGGGCGAGTATCAGTTCAATACTGCTGTTTCGGAAATGATGAAATTGAACAATGCGCTGGCTGATGCTAAATGTAAGGATTCGCCTGTTTATGCAGAGGGAATTAATACTTTGATTTTGCTGCTAGCGCCTTTTTCGCCGCACATCGCTGATGAATTGTGGCATTTAATTGGTAACAGCGAATCTGTCCACTTGCAAGCTTGGCCTGTTGCCGATCCGTCTGCTTTAGTTACGGATGAAATTACGCTGGTAATTCAAGTTATGGGTAAGACGCGCGGCACTATTCAAGTGCCTTCTGGTGCTGATAAAGCTGCTTTGGAAAATTACGCCCGGGAGTCGGATTTGGCTAAGCGCCATCTGGAAGGTAAGGAGATTAAAAAGGTGATTGTGGTTCCTGGAAAGTTGGTTAATTTCGTGGTAGCTGGATAAATATGAGAAACCCGGTTTGTGAACTCAACCGGGTGGTTCGTAGTGAGGACTTTAGTCCTTCTTTGGTGCGGACTGAAGTCCTCACTACGAACCGATTTTGTTGGGGTGCTTCAAGGGAGATAATAGTTGTTTTTTAGGCGGTTAAATCACCTATCGGTTATCTTAGTCCCATGAGCAAATTACCAAAGAAATACAGGCATTTTCATAAATGGATATTATTTTTGGTGAAATTTTGGTCGATCGCCTACATCGTCTGTTGCATAATCTTGTTTATCCTGCAAACTCGTCTCATTTTTAGTCCCACATCTGCGATCGCCAAAACACCCGATGCTTTCAACATCCCCTACGAAGAGGTCTGGTTGCCAGTTAACGGGCGATCGCCCAAAACGGACAAAACAGACAAAATTCACGGTTGGTGGCTGCCAGCGGCAAATCCACAGCCACTAGGAACCCTATTGTACCTCCACGGTAAGGGCTTTAACATCGGTACGAATATCAATCAATCTTACCGCCTGCGACAATTGGGTTTTTCGGTACTGCTGATAGATTACCGGGGTTACGGGCGCAGTCAAGGCAATTTTCCCAGCGAAGCTCAGATTTATGAAGATGCAGAAACAGCTTATAATTATTTAGTCAAACAGCGGCAATTGTCGCCTAGCGAAATCTTTTTGTACGGTCATTCACTCGGAGGCGCTGTTGCTGTAGAATTAGCAGTTGCACATTCAGAAGCTGCGGGATTAATTGTTCAAAGTTCGTTCACTTCCATGCTGGATATGGTAGAACGCCAAAATTTGATGCGGCTGTTTCCAGTACGGCTGCTGCTGACACAAAAGTTTGATTCTTTGAATAAAGTTAAATCGCTCAAAATTCCGGTTTTGTTCGTTCACGGAACTGCTGACCCTTTGATTCCCGCCGCGATGAGTAATAAGTTGTATGCTGTTTCTCCTGAACCTAAGCAATTTTTGCTGGTTCCTAATGCTAAGCATAATAATGGAGATGCTTTTTTTAATAGCAGTGAATATCGCGAAACTATTGTTGATTTTGCGAAAATAAACTCAAATGTAAGATGAATAAATAGGCTCGTAGTAAGGACTTTAGTCCTCTCTGATTGAATGCGGACTAAAGTCCTCTTAAGATGAATAAATAGGTTCGTAGTAAGGACTTTAGTCCTCTCTAATTGAAGGCGGACTGAAGTCCTCACTACGAACCTATGTTAGGGTGATGGTTTGAGCGTTCGGAATGCGATTCCTCTCTGATTGAAGGCGGACTGAAGTCCTCACTACGAACCTATGTTAGGGTGATGTTTTGAGCGTTCGGAATGCGATTCCTCTTTGATTGAAGGCGGACTAAAGTCCTCACTACGAACCTATTTTAGGGTGATGGTTTGAGGGTTCGTAATGCTATTCCTCTCTCATTTGATGCGGACTTCAGTCCTCACTACGAACCTATTTTAGGGTGATTGTTCGAGAAGTGGATATAATATTATTTCTATTTTATCTCCAACTTCTAGCTGCAAGACGGATTGAGCGCTGCCGCTGTTAACGGCAATTTCTAGCCAACCATCAGAACCAATTATGGCTATTAAATCCCCAGGCTTGCTGTCGCTGTATGTTTTACCGCTGGGTATGTGAATTGGAGCGCAACTATTGTTAATTGTGACTGACCAATTGTT
The DNA here is from genome assembly GCF_036702665.1 of Microcoleus sp. Aus8_D2. Classification (NCBI taxonomy): domain Bacteria; kingdom Bacillati; phylum Cyanobacteriota; class Cyanophyceae; order Oscillatoriales; family Microcoleaceae; genus Microcoleus; species Microcoleus sp. Aus8_D2. The sequence goes on along the minus strand of NZ_JAUBUN010000045.1, from coordinate 11,439 downwards.
GCCTGTAACGCAATTATTCGGGATATTGGTAATTAGATTCCCGAAGCGATCGACATATTGAACGCAACCTGTCGCACCCGTGGCTGTAACGGCGCAATTTGGTATCTGTAGCTGTACTAAACTCGCAGGGCGTACCGCCCTTCCCAACTCTTCCAGGGGCACCCCATTCGCCAAATGAGCGCCCGCTGCTGCAAAAATATCGCGCCCGTGAAACGTGCTGCTGGGTTCCGGTGTACGCCAATATTGCGGATTGGTGATCTCCACAGATGCGATCGCACTTTCGCGACTCAACACCCCGCCAAACAACCCGTTATCGGGCCCGACAAGGAAGCAATTAGCACATTTCACCGCCACCGCGCGTCTGTTGCTACCCACGCCCGGATCGACGACAGCAACGTGTACGGTTTCCTGCGGGAAATAAGCAAAAGCAGCCATCAAACAAAACCTCGCCGCTGCTATATTTTGCGAGGGTATTTGGTGCGTAATGTCAATCACTTTTAACTGCGGGTTGATTTGGGCGATCGTACCTTTCATCACTCCCACATAAACATCGCTCAACCCAAAATCCGTCAGCAGAGTTATAATTCTATTTTTAGACATATAGCAGTTGACAGTTAGATCGTTGACCTGTGACAGTTGTAGGGGCAGTGGATGGTGCGTGCCTGCCCTCTCCGTTGACCGCTTGACAGTTAGATAGTACAAGAATAAACCGTTTATAAAGTTGGTATATATCCAGAGGTAAAAGTATGGGTTCGCAATGGGAAAACTTTCTGCAAAACTTAGGAGAATGGCACGGTTCCTTTACTCAGTTATCAACGCGGGGAGAGGTACTTAAAGATACTCCCAGCATTATCTCTCTAGAAGGACTCAACGATAACAAAACTGTGCGGTTGAAACTGCGACGTTTCTCCCCAAATCCTAGCGGTGTCGGCGAACCGGAAGTCAGCGAACTTGTTCGAGAATATCAGAGTTTGGGACGAGATATCTTGTTTTTCGAGAATGGGAATTTTTGTCAGGGAACTATTCAACTATCACCTTATTCTGAATCTGGTGCCGAGTTTGGTTTTATCTACAATTATCGCCGGTTGCGCTTCGTTCAACTCTACAGTACCGACGGTAATTTATCCCAACTTACCTTAATTCGGGAAAAGCAGCTTGATAAAAACGTCCCCGAACGTCCGCCTTTAACGGTTGGCGATTTGCTGGGAGAATGGGAGGGCGAGGCCGTGACGATGTATCCAGACGGGCGTTCAGCAGATCGCTATTCTACTAAACTGCAATTGGATTCGCAAAATGGCGATCGGCTCATGCAGAAAATTACTTTTGGCAGTAATGCTAATGTTATCGCTTCTAGCGGCAGCATTGACGGTTCAGTTATTAATTTCAACGAAGGTGCAACGCCCGTGCAGGTTTTGCTACTTCCTGACGGCGGTTCTTGCACTTGTCCGGTGAAAGTTGAATCCAGAAAACCTATATTTTTTGAGGCCGGTTGGTTGGTAGAACCTGACTTGCGATTTCGGATGATGCGCAGTTACAATGACAAGGGTGAATGGGTAAGTTTGACTTTAGTTACTGAACGAAAAAAAGGTCGATCTCACTAATCTCAGAAACCGGGTTTCTTCCGATGTTTCTCGTACTCAATCCAAAATTTTCGCAGAAACCCGGTTTCTCGCCACCTACCAAAGAATTGGACGCACCCTAATCTCAGAAACCGGGTTTCTTTCTAGATTTATCGTACTCAACGCAAATTTGTCGAAGAAACCCGGTTTCTCGCTACCCAACGATAGAAATTCGATCGCTTACTTACAACAAACGAAACTTTATCTAGCACCGAATTTTATTCGCCGGATTTTGTTTCCTGGGTTTGCGATTGAATCACCGCACTCCAATCATCATCATTGTTAACAACAGCTTCCTGATGCTTGTGTCCTTCCCCATCACTTTTAGCTGCTGTTTCCAACTCTTTGCTAAGAGTAGAATCTGCCATGGCTTTGCGCAATTTTAGCTTCTTTTCCTCATAAGCTTGTTGCTCCGCGGCCGACATTGCCGATCGCGCTGCTTGACCCACCGTACTCGCCCACATCTCGCTCTGGGCGCCGTTTCCAGGCGGAATGCTGCCGATTTCTGCGATCCAAGCATCCCGCAAACTTTCCATTTCTTCCCGTTTTGGGAATTTAAAAGTTTGCACTCGCACAAAAGCACAATTTTCCGCGCCATTTTGTGCTATATGACCGTTGATTGAAAGCAGGATATTTCGTGAATAACCTACATATTGAGTATTGCGAGAAGAGTCCGTGACAGCGTAAACACCGGCGACCTTCGCATTACTTGCTATAGCGCGCCAAGTATCGATCGACATTACTTGCGTACCATCATTTTCTAATTCAGAAATAGCAGTCGATGCGCTATGTTCTGAGTCGGAACTGTATAAAAAATTGTGCAGTCCTTCATGGGCGACAGGTACGTTTTGATGTTCAATTGCTACGTCTCGATCGGCATTCACTTGATTAGCTTCCATAAAACTCAATTTCTCACAAAGGGGTAATTTTACTAATTAAATCTGTCGTATTATAAGCTACTCGGCATTCAAATTGTATATCAAGAAATTATCAAATTCTTGTGGGGCGATACTCAGAGCATCACCCCTAATATGCAACTTAAATGCGTAACAGCTTATCAGTGGAGTTTCTAACTTGCTGCAATTTGTTGCAATTCCTCATCACTCAATTTAACTTCGATCGCCTTTACAGAGTCCTCAATGCTCGATAATTTTGTGGCGCCGGGAATCGGAACGACACAGGGCGATTTTGCCATCAACCAAGCTAATACTATACAGTAAACTGAAACGTTTTTTTCGGCAGCTAATTTGGCGATCGCAGGCAGATCTTGCAAGCTAGTGGCCCGACGGCTTCCCCCCAAAGGACTCCAGGGGAAAAATGTCAGTTTTTCGGCTTCGCAATATTCTAGTACGCCGTCGGATTCCGGTTCTCTGTGCCACGGATTGTACTGATTCTGCACCGAGACAATTTCTACTGTATCGCGGGCGCGTTTGATCTGTTCTACAGAAAAGTTGGAAACTCCGATAAATCGAATCATTCCTGCTTCTACTGCTTCTTTGGCGGGCGCTAGGGCTGCTTCGATTGTATAGGCTGGATCGGGCGAGTGGTACTGCCAAAGATCGATCGGCTTTTGACCGCCCAAAGCATCAAAACTTTCGCGAATTGTCTGCCGCAAATGGTGGGGATTACCATTGCGAGTCCAGGCACCTTGAGGCCGCATTAAGCCACCTTTCGTGGCCACAGTAACCGCCCGAATATCTCCCGTGTACTCTTGCAAAGCTTTGGCAATCAGGTGCTCGTTGTGGTGTTTGTCAGATTCATCTTGGCAATAAGAATCTGCCGTGTCAATCAGAGTAACGCCCAAATCGAGGGCACGGTGAATTACCGCAATTGCTTGCGCTTCCGGTGGCCGGCCGTTTAACGACATCGGCATACCACCCAAACCGATCGCACTGATATTAAAATTACTGTTGCCCAGTCTTTTTCTTTTCATTCGTTAGCCCTCGTTTGTGTGGTTGATTGAGAGTTTAGATTTCAAGGATATGTAGAATTTAACAGTTTTTTTTAGAATATAACTAGATAGCGGAAAAAATATTTATCCGTCGGCTGTACTGCATTCAAACTGTATATTTTCATCAACTCTTCCCCACTGGTCAAACTTTCTCTCGCTTTTTTTCCTCAAACATCGCAGACAATCTCTGGCCTCGCAGCAGTAAACCCTACCTACTTAACTCGAAGCGCTGGTGTAAAAGCGGAGTGCAAATTGCCAGAAGTACCGAGAGAAAATTAACAGCCCGATCGCCAAAACTCCCGCCCCTGCGATCCAAACAATATCACCTCTGCCCAGCATGGCTTCTGCCGGCACAGTCGTCAAGAAGGCAACAGGAACCACGAAGGTAAAGAAAAATCGATAAGCTGCGGGATAAGCAGCCATCGGAAACCTACCCGCTTCTAACAATCCTCTCAGAACTTCAGTAACATTGTAAATCTTGACAAACCAAATGCTAGTCGCACCCAGCATAAACCAGATACTGTAAAGAGTAATAGTTCCAAATAACAGCGGGATTGCTGTTAAAAAATAGTTGCCGATTTGTACTCCCAATTTATTAGCAGCATACAGCAGTAATACGGTGCCGAAGATTAAATCCGGGATTCCCCAAGGAGAAACAGTGTTTGCAGATAGCCAGAATTGAGAACTGATGGGTTTGAGGAGGACAAAATCGAGAGTACCTTCCTGGACTCGATGGACAATACGGCTGAGGTTGGGCGCCAGAAAGGTTGACGAAAACCCTTGTAAAATCGTAAAAATGCCGAGTACCACTAAAGCTTGTTCCCATGAATAGCCCGCAAACTTGTAGCCGGTACGGTAGAACAGCGACAGCCCAAACAAGCTACCAGCAAGGTTTCCCAGGCTGCTGAGGGTCGCGAGGACAAAGTTGATGCGGTATTCGAGCTCGGCTGCGATCGCTGCACCCCAGAACAATTTCAGTACGTGCAAATATCGTCCCATGTTTATCGCCATTTTTTGCCGTTGAAATACTTAAATTCCTTCATATTTTAAAGGTTGTGTCAAGTTAAATGCTTTACGGGCCACTCACTTCATTATAACTTTAAGTTATTGGTACTGCATACTTAAGTAATTTTACTGAGGTAGACTATTAACTTTTTCGACTGAATTTAAATAAAAATTACAATTCCTTAATTTAAGTCAATCTCAAGCCGATATTATTTGCCACTTATTAAGGCTGATTCATGTTTTCACACAAATAATCGCTTCATTCATTGGAAATACTAATATGTTACGACCTTTAATATTATAAATATTTCACAAACATCTAGCCATATTGACAAGGAACACTTAAGATGGTGCATACGTACTCAAAAGGAATAGGTAACGAAAACTACGTAATTCTATTTAGAAAAGTCGGTTCCCTAAATAGACTTAAGTAACAACACGTAAGGTAACAAAAACATGGATGCTGTAACATTATCCAGACTGGGCGTCAAGCACACCAAGAGTGCAGTAGCCGAATCCCTGCGGATCAATACAGGGCTAGACATGACAACCCCAGTTACTTTTTACGGGATTGTCAACGAGCACTGCAACGTGAAATGCCGTCAATGCGAGTATTGGCGGCTCAAAGAATATAAAGACGAAATGACCATCGAAGATTGGTAAAATGCCCTCTTGAGTGTCAAAGAATTTATCGGCGAATTTTCCATCAACTTTAGCGGTGGCGAACCTTATATTAAGAAAGGTTTTCTAGACTTGCTGACATTTGCCAACAAAAATGGCATCCACGCCGGTGTCACCACAAACGGCTACTGCATGACTCGGGAAAATGCAGCGAAAACTGTAGCGGCGCGTCCTTTTAATGTGAATATGTCCGTTGACGGGCAGAACGCAGAATTGCACGATTATTTGCGCGGTCAACCCGGATTGTTTGACAGACTTTCCAAAGGAATCGGTTATCTGCGGGAAGAACAAGAAAAACAAAACGTCCTGTTTCCAATCAACGTCAAACCAACTATCAATCGGCTCAACTTCCGCCACCTAGAGGAAATTGTAACCTGGGCGAAAGGAATTGGAGCCACGACGGTGAACTTCCAACCAGTCAACCGCTGGACACCAGAAACCTATTCGTAATTGTGGGTAGAAGAAGAAGACAGGGAATAATTTTCACAGGTAATTGAGCGCTTAATTGAGATGAAGAAAAACGGCGCACCAATTATGAACAGCGATGAAGTATTGCGTTTGATGGTTCCTCACTTCCAGGAACAAAAAGCTCCTGATTCGACTCGGCATTGTCGCGTTGGACTGCGCAATTACTGGATCGATACGCGCGGCGATGTGAAGTTGTGCGATGAGTTTCCGGTAATTGGGAATGTGAAAGAAGCCAGCGCCCGCGAGATTTGGTACGGCGAAAAAGCTCAGGAAGTCCGCCGGGATACTTTGAATTGTGGCAAGCTTTGTCTGATTACTTGTGTCTCGCAAAAGACGATTTTGGACAAGGTGAAAATGGGGATGAAGTTATTAAATAATTGAGGTTTGAACAGTGTTGATATTGCTTGTGTTCATGGTAGCCGGGTTTTGGTAAAAAACCAGGTTTTTTGTTTGATGAATTGTATTTAGGTTCGTAGTGAGGACTTTAGTCCTCATTTTTTGAAGAGTTATAGTTGTAGGGTGTGTGACCGCGAAAAATCCTGATACATACCAGGGACTATGAATTGTCACGCACCGTTTTCTACGATTTTTACAAAGTTTTGCGACAAAAGAAGTGTTGGATTTGTTTGTATGGGCGCTGTTTATAAGGTGCGTCGCTACTCGAAAAGTCGCTCTTTTTTAGGGATTTATCGCAGGTGACACACCCTACGACTTGCTACCGAAATATAAATTTACATATTTTCCTTACCAGCAGCAGGATACGTAATATCAGCAAGCCGAATATTAAACCGAAAAGCAAACTCCAGATAATCGTCGCGGTGAAGAGATGAAGCGGGAGGGAAAAATCGGGTTGCCATTAAATGGGTGTATCCTTGGTGATTAGGGGATAGCTGGCTGAAAAGATTTGTCCGCCGCCGATCGCACTTCCGACAAAAAAGATGATATTCTCAAGTTGGCGATCGCGCTTTTTATCGCTTTTTGCCTGTTCGGCGTCCAATTCCACCTGTTCGATTTCCACCATCCCGCGGATTGTGGAGATTGTCTGCTGGAACAAATCCTGATTCGCCATCAGGTAGTTTAAGTATTTTTCAATTTGACTTTGATATTTGCGATCGCACAAAATCCGAAACTTCTGCAAAAACAGCAAATCATCTCCTACAACGGACTTTTAACAATTTTTTACCGCTCAATTTCGCATCTTCGCCCGCTGCGTGATACAGTCCGTCTTTGTAGCAGATTAGCTTCTATCTGAGGGATTTGAGTTCGGGGAAATTGATTTTTTCACCGACATTATCGGCTAGGTTTTGCCAGAGATGTTCGGCATTTTTTGCTGTTTGTTGGTAGCCTTCGTCTCCGTCATTTCGCAGGTGGAAAGGATAGAGGGTGATGCTGGGATTTCTAATTTGCGGTGGTTCGTTCATAATCAAACCTTGGGGAATATACTGATATTATATCCGGCTAAATAAACATAGTTCCTGTAGGGGCCCGTGAGCCAGCCATCTCTAACTATCACCAACAATTTATATAAACCCGCCACCACTTGGGCGACGGATTTGCGCTCGCATTTCTGTCGCCCAAGTGGCGAGAAACCGGGTTTCTGCGAATAATCTCGGTTGAGTACGAGAAATAAGGGAAGAAACCCGGTTTCTAAGATTGTGCGATCGACCGAAATTGGGGAAATTGGGGGAAAGTGCGCTCGGATTTCTCTCGATAGGTGGCGAGAAACCGGGTTTCTGCGAATAATCTCGGTTGAGTACGAGAAATAAGGGAAGAAACCCGGTTTCTAAGATT
>NZ_JAUBUN010000045.1:0-3824 GCF_036702665.1 Microcoleus sp. Aus8_D2 | reverse complement strand
GTGCGATCGCATTTTTGTCGCCCAAGTGGCGAGAAACCGGGTTTCTGCGAATGATTTGGGTTGAGTACGAGAAATAAGGGAAGAAACCCGGTTTCTGGGATTAGGGTGCGAGATAGATTTATGATAGATTTATCTCATCTGTTTTGTGGCAAAGTCTCGATCGCCCAGGCGCCCCCCGAACCAAGGGGGGGGACAAGATTCCGATTCAAAGTCCCCCTTTTTAAGGGGGATTTAGGGGGATCTAGCCTTCGATGTCAAGCAGAGATACACAAGGTTTCCGCCCTAATTTGTGAACCCGCCCCTAGGGAATTTGTGATTATAAAAATTTTATATAAATCCTGCTTTTTTTTTATTAAAAATAAGAATATCTCCCGATTAACAATCGGGAGAATATCAAAACTACTCCACAGTCCAAGGACTCAAACAAGGAGTCCAAGCACTTAATTCTTCAGGTTTAAACCAGAGACTAATTTCCTGATTTGCAGTTTCCACAGCATCAGAACCGTGAATAATATTGCGGCCAACATTCACAGCCAAATCGCCGCGAATTGTTCCAGGTTCAGAATTCAGAGGATTTGTCGCGCCAATCATTTTTCTCGCCGACGCCACAACGCCGTCCCCTTCCCACACCATCGCCACCATCGGCCCGGAAGTGATGAAGTCTACCAGTCCCGCAAAAAACGGTCTTTCTTTGTGCACGGCGTAATGCTGTTCGGCTAGTTCGCGACTCGCCGCGATCAGCTTCATCCCAACTAGGGTAAAGCCTTTGGCTTCAAAACGACCGATAATTTCGCCGACGAGTCCGCGCTGTACGCCGTCGGGCTTAATCGCTAAAAAAGTCCGTTCCAAGATTAACTCCTATTGTTTTCTTAACCGATCCAAAAGACAGAGTAGCTCACAATGCACCTAAAGGCAATTCTGGGAATTAAAAATTGTTATTTTGGGACTGACGCAGAACCTTTATACGTAGGGCGAAGCACACCGCACTTTACCCCTATAAGTCAATAGGGTTCATTTAAGACAGATCCCCCCTACTCCCTTAAAAAAGGGGGGACAAGAGTGTTCTCAAAATTCTCCTTCGATCGGGGGATGCGAGGGGGATATCTGGGAAATAAACACTGTTAAATGAACCGTATTGCGCTACTTATCGCGCGCGCGTCAAACCACTTTTTGCCTCAGTCCTGATATTGTAATTTACCCAATATGATGCAAATCACATTTTTTTGTGACGGCAAACACGCTTGACCTACGATCTAAAATACAAATATGTATGATCGGAAACACAATTGTTTAGGCTCACAAACATAGATAATTAACTAAGGGATCAACATTATCTTGAGAGCAGCCACTCAGGGGAAAAAGCTATGAAAGAGATTATGGCATTCATTGCACAAAAAAAACATGAATTTGCAAAATTGCCGTTATTTGAATTTCTAGCTAATAAACACATTCACCCGAATCAACGACTAATTTTTGCACCTGTACTCGATCCTTTGGCTGTGGGGTTGAGCGACTTAAACAAGTACGTCCTCCGAGAATCTTCCAGCAATAACAAGGTTCAGGAACTGATTAACAAATATACTTACAAAGAAAACTACTACTGGCACGGGTATCTGCAACATCTAGAGACATTGGGCTTCAACAAATTAATGAGTTACGGCGACTTCAGGCTGCTTTGGGGTGAAGAAACTAAAAAAACTCGATCGCTCTGTTCAGTGCTTGAACGCTATGCTTGGAAAGCCTCTCCCATTCAGAAACTGGTGTTAGCCGAATCCCTGGAAGGAACCGCCACAGTTTTTTTTGAGGCGGCGCTAGCAGTGATCATGGAATTACAGAAGATTACCAAAAAAGAATATATTTATTTGGGAGGAGGTTATGTGGGTTTGGAAAATCATCACATTTTAAACACACCGGAGATGTTGCAAGTTTTAGCAGAGATAGAACTTACTGATTCCGAACGCCAAGCAGCTTTAGAATTAGCACAAAATGTATTTGAACTATTTACAGAAGCGATGAACGAGCTGTTCGGACACAGCACAACAAATTCTTGCAATACTGTGCTGCAAGCATCCTCGATTTCTGCCTTCGATCGCACTCTTGACTGTTTGGACGTTTGTTAAGAAGACCGTTGAAACCGCGTCTTATCTTTTTGGGCTGGCTATAATCCCAGGGCTGTTTCATTCTAGAAAAAATGAAGGTTTTGTAGGGGTAGCCCCTACAAGAGAATGAAACAGCCCTGGCTATAATCCCACTCCACAAGAGTATTAGTAGGGTGCGTCGCCACTAAAAATACCTAAATTCAATTGACAATCGAGCGAGCGACGCACCTTACACAATAATTGAGTAAGAAAACCCAATAATTGTTTGATAGCACGAATTATTATAAATGGTATAAGGTGCGTCGCTATGAAATTGTCGATTTTTATTGAGAGATTTTCGATGTATCCGCACCCTACGGCTTATGTAATTAATGAGTTAAACAATCACTAAATTATCTCGGTGTACCGCCGTTTCTACGCCTGCATAACCTAAAATTTCAGCAATTTTATCTGACTTGCAGCCCTGGATTTGTCTCAATTCTAAACTGCTATAATTAACAAGTCCCCTCGCAATTTGCTTGCCTTCTCCGTCGCACAACTGCACCGAATCATCAGCTTGAAACTCTCCTTCAACTAGAGAAATTCCCGCCGCTAACAGCGATTTGCCGCCGTGGGAAATTGCTTTGACAGCACCCGGATCTAAATACAGTTTTCCGGCTGGAATTAGCACGTTAGCTATCCAGTGTTTGCGAGCGTTGACAGGGCGCGGTTGCGGCTCGAATTGAGTGCCGATCGCCTCTCCGTTCAATATTTTCTCAATATTACCAGGAAAACAGCCGTTGGTGATGACTGTGCGTACTCCTGATGCTGTGGCGATTCTGGCGGCTTCAATTTTTGTCACCATTCCGCCGGTTCCCCAACCGCTGCGGGAATCTCCTGTTTGTACGTCCAATGCTGTGAGTTGTGCCATACTTTGGACTAGGGCGATCGGCTGCGCGTCGGGATTGCTGCGCGGATCTGCGGAATACAGCCGATCGACATCCGTGAGCACAAACAACCAATCTGCTTCTACCAAACTCGCTACTAGCGCCGAAAGCGTGTCGTTATCGCCAAATTTCAGCTCGTCTACCGCCACTGTATCGTTCTCGTTGACGATCGGAATTACGCCCAATCTGAGCAGTTGTTGAAAGGTATTGTAGGCATTAACGTAGCCGTTGCGCTGCACTAAATCGCCTCTGGTGAGCAATACTTGGGCGATCGGCTGTTGTAGAGTAGTGAACAAGTCATCGTACACGCGCATCAGCCGCCCTTGGCCCACGGCCGCCACAGCCTGCTTCAGAGCGATATTTCGCGGGCGTTCCGTCAAGCCCAAGCGCGCGCAGCCCACCCCAACCGCACCGGAAGACACCAACACTACTCGATGTCCTTGCTGCCGCAAATCGGCTAAAATTTCGACTAATGCAGCAATAGTTGACAGAGCCAAGTTTCCCGTAGTCGATCGAGTAAGTGTCGAAGTTCCTATTTTAACAACAATAGTTTGAGTCATCAGTCATTAGTCATCGGTCATTAGTTATATTATCTGCGATCGCACGCCCGCAATCAAATTGATTTGTAGTGAAAAATGCAAGTCTTCATAGGGAGCATCTTAGTTTTGCATAGCTCGCGAGCGTCCCCGACTTTACAAAGTTTGCACGGTTGATGATGCAGTCATATCATGTCCGCTCGATTGACCCCAATAAGTAAGGAACGCACGTGCGTCCTGGCGTCCGCAAAATGCTGCGGACG
>NZ_JAUBUN010000044.1:22288-64710 GCF_036702665.1 Microcoleus sp. Aus8_D2 | reverse complement strand
CGCACATCCAAGAAACCGGGTTTCTCCGATAGTTTAGGCATCCTCACCAAAATTTAGGAAGAAACCCGGTTTCTGAGCCCCCGCCCATAGAGCTCTGGCGCACATCCAAGAAACCGGGTTTCTCCGATAGTTTAGGCATCCTCACCAAAATTTAGGAAGAAACCCGGTTTCTGAGTCTCCGCGCATAGAGTCCTCGCGCACATCCAAGAAACCGGGTTTCTCCGATAGTTTACGCATTGTAGCTAAGATTTAGGAAGAAACCCGGTTTCTGAGTCCCCGCGCATAGAGCTCTGGCGCACATCCAAGAAACCCGGTTTCTCAACCCCACGCAGAGAGTATAATATGCCACGTCGCGAAGTTATCTTACAAACGGGTAATTACTATCATGTTTATAACCGAGGTAATGACCGTCAGCTTATTTTTTTTGAACGAGACAACTATATTTATTTTTTACGCCAATTAAGACACCATCTGATTGCTCGTGGTGTCGATATTATTGCTTATTGTTTGATGCCCAACCACTATCATTTATTAGTTTATCTCACAACCGATCGTTTTTCCAAGCTGATGCAGGCGTTTACTCTGTCCTATGCCAAGGCTATCAATAACCGCTATGACAAGGTGGGTTCACTATTTCAGGGGCGGTTTCAGGCGATTCATGTAGATACAGAAGAATATTTGTTACATCTGACTCGTTATATTCACCTAAACCCAGTATGTGCTAATATAGTCGAAAAAGCCGAGGATTGGGAATTTTCCAGCTATCAAGAATATATTGATTTGCGCCGTGGAACTTTACCTAAAATCGATCGAGTGCGATCGCAATTTAACTCAGCAGATACTTATCGTAACTTTTTAGAAGACTTAACTAGCGATCGATTAATCCAGCATTTAACCTTTGAAGAATAGGAAAACCCCGCGCGCGCACATCCCAGAAACCGGGTTTCTCCGATAATTTAGGCATCCTCACCCAGATTTAGGAAGAAACCCGGTTTCTCAACCCCCGCACACAGAGCCCCGTGCACATCCCAGAAACCGGGTTTCTCCGATAATTTAGGCATCCTCACCCAGATTGAGGAAGAAACCCGGTTTCTCAACCCCCCGCGCACAGAGCCCACGCGCACATCCCAGAAACCGGGTTTCTCCGATAATCTCAGCATCATCACCGAGATTTAGGAAGAAACCCGGTTTCTAACTCCCCGCAGCATCACCCCCAAATCCAATTGCCCGCCGCACTTTCTCAACTTGCTTGGGTGCTTCCATTTCCTCGAAAAGTTGAATCGCTTTATCGAAATTTTCCTGACTTTGGTCAATCACACCCATCTTTTGATAAGTTAAGGCGAGTTGATAGTAAGCTTCAGCTAGGTCGCATTTAGCCCCGATTTGTCTGCTTATCTCGATTGCTTCTTGATACAAATCAATCGCCTTTTTAGTATCCATTTTTGCTTGAAAATAAAACAATGCTTTGGTGCGAATCAAAGTGGTTTTAACATAATTATGTGACGACAAATGAACTAGCCTAGAAAGATTGTCAACATTATCAATAGCTTGTTGGGCTAATACAAAATTTCCTGTTTTTAGGTAGGATTGGCATAAAATACATTGAGCAAATACCTCACTGATATGATCTTTGATTTGATCGAAAAAATCAATAGCATCTTTTGTCAAGTCTATTGCTTTTGTAATATTATCAGTCGCCAAATACCACTCAGCTAAGTAAGCAAGTGCATCCGCTTTTTCTCTTATATACTGCTTGCCACCACTGTCAGCTACTTTCAACGCCTTTTGCAGGTAGTCAATGGCAATTTTATACTCTCCCTTATTGCAATACAAACTACCTAATCCATTTAATGACCTGATTTCGCAACCATCGTTAAACTTTTTTGTATTTTTCAAATTATCTGATACTTCTAAAGCTTGATTAAAATACTTAATAGATATGGGGAAATTACCCAAACGCAGATGGTTTTTAGCCATATAATAAACAGCCCAACTATAGTAATAGCAATCTTCTAGGTCTTTGAATAATTGCTCGGCTTTTTGCATACTTTTAAGGGATTTTCTGTATTTGGCGAGATAATAATAACACACGCCTATTGTTCCTAATCTTTGTGCTTGACTATCTATCGCTAATAACTTCCCATCTATTGAGCCGAGAAGATCGATTAGTTGTTGAGAATATCCCCAATATCTTAGTTGATCTCTAATTTTTTCATAGCTTTTTGGTAAATTAACGTTTTTTTCAAAAAGTTCAAATATTTTATCAAAAGCTGAGATTTTACTGTAATGGTTAAGCGATTCCAAAACTTTAATAGAATCATCTCTTGATTGTATTTCAGAGCTATTGCTAAACCAAAACTCTGCTGCTTTACGATTAGCCTCTTCCCAATATTCACTTTCCCTCAACCGCGCGATCGCCTCTTCCCGAATCACCGGATGCAGCCAATACTCTCGATTCTGACACTCAACTAACGACAGATTTCGCAACGATTCAATTACCCGCCGCTTCTGTCTTTCTGGCACATCCCACAACAAACACAATAACCCCTCAGTCGGGACTGTCGGCACATCCTGATAGCGATAACATCCCAAACGACAGAGTAGTTTATAGGCTTCAGGATAAATTTCTTCTAAACGCTTGAACTGCTCTTCGACAAGGTTTTTTACAGCTAACTCTACCAATAACCCAGCTTCGACTTGATATTCTTGCCAATAGGCTACCATACCTCCATATCTCTGTATGGGAGCGCAGAGGATATTCATAGCTAGGGCATTGCCACCATAGGCCTTGTGCATTTCCCTGAGAGTTGTTGCATCTATATCAAGATCGCGGCGGCTAAAAAAATCTTGCCACGCTTGTTCATTGAGGCTAGGTAACGAGTAGTTAGTGATACCCCCACATTCAGCCAAAGGCTCGCGACTGGTAATCAGCGTCACGGATTGTAGCGACGAATCAGCCAAAACTCGTAACAATTCAACGTAGCGGCGATGGGGTTCAATAAATCTGCCTTGTCCATCTAGCGCGGGTTCCAAATTATCAATTAATATCCCTACTCTGCGTATCTGGAGTTGTCGCTTCAGTCTCGCAAGGGTAATTCCAAACTCCCGCCCTGGTTCTTCCTGAAAGTCCTGCTTCAGCCATTCTTCGATCGCACTTTCGACTGGGGTAATATTCTCTTTTTCCTTTGCCATCAGCAGTTCCACCACTAAGTCAAAACCCTGAGACTTGAGATATTCCTTCGCTAAAGTCGTTTTGCCGACACCGCCGGGGCCTTGGATGACGATGAGTTTTGCTCCTTGGTTGATACGGGTGTTAAGCTGGGCGATCGCCTCTTCACGTCCCACAAAATTTAGGTTTGGGGGTGGGGGAAGTGCGAGCTTAGCAGCAGCCACAGGTTGCGCTGGTTCCTGAATTTCACTAGGTTCAGCAATGTCTTCCCAGTTGAGTTTGAAAACTTGACAGTAAGCTTTGAAAATATCAGCGTTGATAGGACGCTTTCCGTATAGAAAAAATTTCCAGCTTTCGTGACTTACTCCTGGATAGAAATAGTCTTCTTTTTTCCAATTAGGGTCTAGAAGCTTACTGGCTCGACGAAGCGGCTCTTTATTATCGAGAGTCCACATTTCTTGCTCTCTAGCTTTCTTAAGAATTTGTTTAACTGACGAACAAGTTTTGAGCTTCGAGATCATAGAGCCTACTGCTAGTTTTGTCAAGATCAGTTTAGATCGGCTAGAACTAGCCTTTTACTGATCTTAATTGATCTAGCGATCGCTTAAAACATCCATCATGCTAAAAGGTGTAACGAATCGAAATCGACTTTGACACCAATTTCAAAAGGTAATGGAGGTAATTTGCGATGTCTGAACAACATAAAGGATACGATCGCGATCGCACAGAAGACATAGAACAGCGAAACGGAGAAGTCGTAGATTCAGACTTTAATCTTGATTCTGTTGTTACCTACGTCCTCAAAAATCATCCAGAGTTGAACGAAGGAATTGATGAGTTAGTAAAGCAGTATCGCTGCTTCATCTACCTCTGTGGTGTATTTAATAGTAGCTTAAATGTGCCATCCCTGGAAATCGACAAGATATGGCACGGTCACATACTGCATACCAAGGACTACGCAGAGTTCTGCAATGCAGTGGCTGGTCAGTTCATCCACCATAATCCTTTTCCAGAAGAAGAGAAGAATGATCCTCAAAGAATTGAGCGTGCTCGACAAAAATTAATTGAGGCTCAGCAAAAGCACTTTGGACGGCTGGTCTTTCAGAATATTTCTGCTATTTACAGCATTGGAGGCTGTGACGACCAGCTAAGTTTTAGCGATAGCTAATCTTCTCCCACAGCAGGAGGCTAGGCAATGCTCGCTCTCCTGCTTAGATAATAAGTGCGATCGCGATTACCAATTTGTGATTGCTGGGAGTTCAGTTATGAATTTATCTAACCATTGAAACACGCATTAATTGAGTGCGAAGCGGGTTATGTAAAGCGCATAACTTTGAATTTTCTTGTCCGATACAAATACAGAACAGATTAGTAGTAAAAAAGGAAAATCCATGCCTTCACCGTCTGATTTTGGAATCAATCTTAATTCAAGTAGCTACACCAACTCTACCGTCAACCCCTTCGCTGCTGTTGGCAACCCCAATGGAGTACCAGCTAGTCGCAATTGGCTTTGGTGTACCGAGTTTGCTTTCGGTCGAGCCGTTGAGAAAGGCTTAGTTAATGCAAACTCGGGTGTAGGTGCGAAGATTCGCGGGAACGCTGGTGAGTGGGATAATCAAGCGGTGACGTGGAGCAAAACTCCCAGCGCAAACAGCTTTATCGTTTGGGAGGCAAACACTGGTGGTGCTGGGTCTGTTGGGCACGTTGGCTTTGTTGAGCGCGTCAATAGTGACGGCTCTTTGACGATTACAGAAGCCAACTGGGACACAGCCAGGGGTTCATTTAACTCTCGGACGATCGCACCTGGCACCACTAAATACCGCGATGCTAAGTTTATTAGTCTCGCTGGGAACACTACACCACCCTCTCCTCCATCAACTTCTGGTCAGGTCTTGCGAGGCACAGAGGGACCCGATCGTCTATCGGCACCCAATACTAACGATACCTTGATTGGTAACGCTGGCAACGACACCCTCTATGGTGAAGCCGGTAACGATTACCTGAACGGTGGTGCCGGCAACGACTACCTCGACGGCTACGCGAGCTTCAACAGCCCCGATTTCGATACTCTTGAAGGTGGAGCGGGGGCCGATACCTTTGTGTTGGGGAACTCACGCCAGGGAATGTTCTACCTAGGAAACGGTCAGGCGACTATTGTCGATTACAACTTCCGCGATGACTACATCCAGTTGCGCGGCAATTCT
Source organism: Microcoleus sp. Aus8_D2 (assembly GCF_036702665.1). Lineage (NCBI taxonomy): Bacteria > Bacillati > Cyanobacteriota > Cyanophyceae > Oscillatoriales > Microcoleaceae > Microcoleus > Microcoleus sp. Aus8_D2. The sequence goes on along the minus strand of NZ_JAUBUN010000044.1, from coordinate 59,337 downwards.
AGTCAGTATCGCCTGACTCGTCAAGGCAATGACACTCTGGTGCAAACCTCCGGCGGCGACATCCTAGCAGTAGTTAAGAACGTGACGGATTTGAGCTTCAACGTCACACCTTCCCGTAGCGACTTTAAGTTTGTTTAATTTGCTTAGAGGAAAGGAGTAGTCCAAGAAACCGGGTTTCTGCGATAATTTAAGCATCCTCACCAAGATTTAGGAAGAAACCCGGTTTCTGAGTCCCCGCGCCAATCCAAGAAACCGGGTTTCTCCGATAATTTAAGCATCCCCACCAAAATTTAGGAAGAAACCCGGTTTCTGAGTCCCCGCGCACAGAGCCCTCGCGCACATCCAAGAAACCGGGTTTATCCGATAATTTACGCATCCCCACCCAGATTTAGGAAGAAACCCGGTTTCTGAACCCCGCGCACAGAGCCCTCGTGCACATCCAAGAAACCGGGTTTCTGCGATAATTTACGCATCCCCACCCAGATTTAGGAAGAAACCCGGTTTCTGAACCCCGCGCACAGAGCCCTCGCGCACATCCAAGAAACCGGGTTTATCCGATAATTTAGGCATCCCCACCAAGATTTAGGAAGAAACCCGGTTTCTCAACCCCGCGCGGTAGTTTAGAGAAGAAGTAGAGAAAATTTTGGATTGAGGAAGACTGGACAGAATATGGGATTGCAACGGATTTAGTAGCAGCAGGAGTTCCCAAGGAAGATATCGTGTTGGCATTTCACGAGGTTGAGTTATTTGATATGTTGGGAAACACTGTAGCAGTTGTCACTATGGCGTGAAGTTTTTTACGATCGCCCACCAGTGCAGACAGACCTACACTCGCCTATAATCTAAAATTAGACCAGCCATCAAAAACCTTCGCCATGAGCGTAATTGCAGTTAAATGGTCGATCGACGAATACCACCAAATGATCTCCTCGCGCATCTTGGAAAATCGGCGCGTCGAACTGCTGAAGGGACAAATTGTTGAAATATCGCCAGAAGGGGAACCCCACGCTTATTTTAGCAGCGAAGCCGGAGAATATCTGATCCGGCTGTTGGGCGATCGCGCTACCATCCGTTCAGCCAAGCCGATTACGCTTCCTCACGACTCAGAACCAGAACCCGATATTGCGATCGTACAACGATTGGGCCGCACGTATCTCGAACATCACCCCTATCCCGAAAACATTTTCTGGCTGATAGAATACTCAGATTCCACTCTCGTTAAAGATTTGGAGACGAAAACGAAAATCTACGCGGAAGTCGGAATCCCTGAATACTGGGTGATTAACCTCAAAAGAAGACACCTCATAGTATTTCGAGCTCCTCTTGATGGAGATTACACTTCCAAGCTGACGCTAACCGCCGGAATCGTTAACCCGCTGGCGTTTCCCGATGTAGCTGTGTCGGTAAGTGCGATCGTCAGCACGTGATATTTACTAAAATAGGCTTAACCCAAGTTATTATCTATTTTGGCGATCGCTGCGGACAAGTATTTAGCAGCGACTGAAATTATCGCTCGCCATCATGCCACAATTTTAGCACTCGCGCAGAACATAGCATCACAAAATCATACATCAGAGGCGATCGCCCAAGATTCCTTATTCCTGACCTCCGTTAACGAACTTCCTGCTTCCTTCTGCATTATTTTCCATCGCCCATTTTCTGCTGAATCGGAATCTGAATGATAAACTCTGTGGGTTTTCCGGGACTTGAGGAACAATTTAGCTGACCGTGATGTTGGTCGCAAATAATCTGATAGCTAATAGACAGTCCCATTCCTGTACCTTTACCGATCGGCTTTGTGGTAAAAAATGGATTGAATATTTGCCCTTGAATCGATTTGCATATGCCGCATCCATTATCGCCGATCGCAATTTCGATGTATTCATTAACTCTAGATGTCCTAATAGTAATTTTACTCAAACTTGACTCAACTTGCTTGCTGTTTTTTTTAACATTTTGTTCATCAATAGCATCAATCGCATTAGCCAAAATATTCATAAATACTTGGTTTAATTGTCCGGCATAACACTCAACCTTTGGCAGCAATTTATAATCTTTGATAATCAGAATTTCGGGGCGAGATGAGGTAGCCTTAAAGCGATGACTTAAAATTAGCAGAGTGCTATCAATTCCTTCGTGAATATCGACTGCTTTTAACTCGGATTCATCCATACGATAAAAGTTACGCAGCGACAATACAATATCTTTTATCCGGGTCGTTCCGACATTCATAGAATGCAATATTTTGTGAAAATCTTCTTTGATAAAATCAATATCTAGCGCGTCTAGTTCAGTTTGAATTTCAGTAGGAGGATGCGGGAAATATTGATGATAAAGCTGTATCAGGTGCAGTATCGTTTGAGTATATTGATCGAGATATCTGAGATTGCCGTGAATAAAACTAACAGGATTATTAATTTCGTGGGCAATACCTGCCACTATTTGTCCGAGACTGGACATTTTCTCACTCTGAATCAGCTTCGCCTGTGTCTTTTTCAGCTCAATTAACATAGTCTCTGTTTCGACTTGAGCCTGATGGTAAATTTATTGACTAACTCGTGTTGTTAATAATTGCTGCAAGGTATTGTGATAGAGATTAATATTAAGTAAAACAAATAGTGAACCCAGACTAAATACTAAGCCAATCAAAATAGGAAGGAATTCCCACTTATGGGTAACAAGTAAGAAAAAAGCTAGGCAATATCCAACTAGAAAAAAACACATCAAGAATCGCAAACTTTTCCAAGCTCTAAGTCCAACTTCTTCTTGCAGAAGAGTAAAAATAGTTTGAGTTTTGACTATTGACAAGAGCATAAATCCCGCTTTTGTCGCAATCATTAGCAAGGAAACTATTAATAAAGTATCGAAATTCATAGATGTGAATTACTCTTTGAAAGTATTCTAGGTAAAATTGATATCTGCACAACAGCTATTAATTAGAGCGGAACTAGGTCAGTGCGAAACGATACACTAAGACTTTTTGGTAGAGCTTTAAGATTCGCCAAATTGCCGGAGTCAATATTTATGGTAACACTAGCAATTGCTGTGCTGCAAGCAAACTGGACAGAATATCTGAAGGGAGTGGGATTGGGAAATATAAGTCGGATTTTTTATACTTTATTAATTTTGCTTTCTCACTTTCAGCTTAAGATGACGGGCGAACCATCCTGAAATACCAGCAATTCTCCCGGTTTAATTTGCGTCCAAACTTCATTATCAGTAAGCGGGAAAGTAGCAATAACCGCCACGCGATCGCCCTCCTTGGTCAATTCCCGAAAATCGACAGTCACATCTTCGTCGATCGAGTGCGCGCTGGCAAAAGGTGCTTGTCGCACAATATAATGCAGATTAGTAGAACAGTGCACAAACAAGTGTTCTCCATCAGAAAGTAAATAGTTAAAAATTCCTTTAGCTGCTAAAGTTTTAGTAATTTCGTTGAGTACCGCGTAAATTTCCGTCAAAGTCGGCTTATTTTCAGGGAAACTTTCTCGCAAGATTTCTAAGATCAAACAAAAAGCTTTTTCGCTGTCAGTTGTGCCGACTGGCTTGTAAAATCCAGGAATTTTAGGATTGAAGTTTTCCAGATTTCCGTTGTGAGCAAACACCCAATAGCGCCCCCAAATTTCCCGAATAAAAGGGTGGCAGTTTTCCAAAGCAATTTCGCCTTGGGTAGCTTTGCGGATGTGAGCAATAACGTTAGTTGAATGAATGGGATAGCGACGCACTACTTCAGCAAGTGGAGAAGCAATCGCAGGTTTCGAGTCTATAAACAGGCGGCATCCCAAACCTTCAAAAAAAGCAATTCCCCAACCGTCTTGATGAATATCTGTTCTGCCGCCCCTTGCAGAAAAACCTTCAAAAGAAAAGCAAATATCTGTTGGAACATTGCAGTTCATTCCCAGTAATTGGCACATAGCTTTTAAATTTCTGGAGTTTGGATGGATGCCGCAGCTATTGGCAGCTACGGATTTACGATGATACCATTATAGTATGAATTGATTTGGCACGCTCGAAAAAACATAATAATTTTGGATGGTCAACCGTAATGTTACTGAGATTTCAGAAAAAGGCGATGCCCCAAATTTCAGTCGCGTATCCCCGCAGTCTTGATTGTTCCGTGTATGTTGCAAATCTTCGCTGATGTAGGGCTGACGGGGTATCTATGGCTGCGAAACGCTCAGTCGATTTTCCATTTTTCGATTTTTCGATTTTCGATTCTTCGACTTCGCGAGCGAACAAGTTTTCGATTTTCGATTTAATCCACAGATGAATCACCGGAGCTTGAACAGGAATCTAATTTTTTGGGACTTCCATGACTGAAGTCGGGGCTTGTACCCGTTTTTGGGCGGGGTAAAAAATTGGTCAATAAACTGGGAATTCACTTGCAGCAAAAAGTCATAGCATTTTAGATGGGAAATTCAAAAATAGGAAATAACTTATTTTATCTGCTTGGGAGCTTGACTAGAGTTACATTCTTTTTTAAACTGGTATCAGTTATCGCATTGACCAGCACCTCGATGCCTATCTCGCAACTCCCCATCAAATCAATCAGATTAATGGCAATGCGATCGAATTTGGATAGCTAAATAGCCAAAACATGACCGAAATGGCGCGTTATTTTTGGCGACAATTAGCAAGTGTCTAATGTTGGCTACATTAACTACACGTCCGCAGTAATTTTCAGGTTGCTCCGGGGCGGTTCACTACTAATATCTTTAATTTCACAGCATCAATTTTGATCGGCCCGTCCCGTTTTTATATTATGTCCTGTCAGTTAATCCTAGTAAAAACGGTTTGAGCCTTCGGAATGCGAGTCCTCTGATTTTGAGGACTCGCATTCCGAACGATCAAACCAATTTTATAATGGGAGTTCTCCGAGGACATGATATCACATATATTCAATCAACAAGCACCAAGTATAACAACTGAAAATGAAAAATCTCAATCAAAAAGACGATCGCCCAAATCGACAAATTCTCACCGGCTTAATCCTGGGATGGGGATTGCAGGGATTATTTTGCCTTCGGGCCCTAGCAGAACCAAGTTTACCTGCATCACCCGCTGGGATGGAAAACCAGGGTGAACCCGCCACTGCGGCAATTGCGGAAATTGCCGTTGATGCACCGGAGACCATCTTACCCCAAAATCAGCAATTTGTCGATCGGCATATTCAAACATCCTCACCCAGTCTACCTGAATCTCTCGCTACTATTCAAAACCCGGGTGAACCCGCCCCTACGGAAATTGCGGTTGATTCAGCCCAGAAAATGTTAGCCGAAAATGCTCCATCAGTTAATCAGAATATCCCAGTCGATGGGAATTTACCTGCATCTCCCGCGACTATTGAAAACCAGGGTGAAACTGTCGCAGAGGAAAGCACAGAACAAGTCACATCTGTTGCTCAACTCAGCGACGTAAAACCCACCGATTGGGCATTTCAAGCACTGCAATCCTTAGTAGAAAGATACGGGTGCATAGCTGGATATCCCGACGGATTTTTTCGCGGAAATCGCGCTTTAACTAGGTATGAATTTGCCGCCGGACTCAATGCTTGTTTAGATAAAATTAGCGAATTAATCGGCACAGGAAATGAGAATCGAGTCAAGGGAGAAGATTTGGTAAAAATCCAAAGAGTGCAAGAAGAATTTGCCGCAGATATCGCCGTGCTGCGGGGGCGCACCGACTTGTTAGAAGCGCGAACAACAGAACTCAAAGCCAATCAATTTTCGCCCATAGTCAAGCTGTCAGGATTCACAGTTGTGGGGATACAAGGCCGCAGTCCCAACCGTGCAGATCGCGATCCCAGAGACGGCAAAAGAGATACCAAAGACCCCGGTACAAATGTCAATACGATCGTTTTAAGTCAGATATCTTTGACTGCTCAATTCAGCCCGCGCAGTAACTTATTAATCGGTCTTTTAAGTCAGAACGGGAGCACTTCACCCCAATTAACCGAAGATGTAAACCTTGCTTACGATTTCGGCGCAAGTTCTACCCTGACGCTTAGCGACCTTAACTATCGCTTTCTAGTCGGCGATAAATTGGCAGTATTTGCAGGGACAGCGGGAGTTAACATGATTAGCGGTTTCCGAGGGCCGAATCGAGCAGAAAGTGCAGCTTCTGGCCCGATTTCAACCTTCGCTCAAAGAAACCCTATTTTGAATACTGGTTTTGGTCAAGGCGGCGCGGGTATTGACTGGCAATTTGCCAAAAGAGCGAGTTTGCAAGCAGTTTATTCTACTACTGTCCCCGGATTTTTTGTCAGTTCTAACGGGCCTACCGGACACAATACACTGGGATTGCAATTAACTCTGACTCCCGCCGATCCCGTGGATCTTACGGTTTATTATGTCAACGACTATTCGCCTAACGGCAATTTGATTAGTTTCGCGGGAGACAGCCAATTAACTGCTGTCAATCCTAGGACGGGAAAGTCAGCATCTCTGCAAACAAATGCTGTGGGAGCGAGTTTAAATTGGCGGGTTTCGTCGCGGGTTTCCCTGGGAGGTTGGGCAGGTTATACTAATTCTCGGATTCCCGGTAAATCTGGGAGTGTGGCAACTACCAATTATATGGTATTTGTGAATTTTCCAGATTTGTTTGGCACCGGAAATTTGGGGGGTATTTATATCGGGCAACCTCCTAAAATTGTCAGCAGCAATTTACCGACAGGAAACAACATTCCTGATTTTTTAGATACGGGTTTAGGGCGCAAAGGTGGCCAACCGGGAACGACTACTCATGTAGAGGTCTTCTACCGCTGGCAGGTGAATGATAATATCAGTGTTACTCCGGGATTTATGTTGATTTTTGAACCAGATCACAGTCGCAATAGCGATCCGATTACGGTTGGTGTGTTGAGAACTTCGTTCTCTTTTTGATTGGGTTTGTAGCGATCGCTCAAGTCCAATGGCACTGCAAAAGTCTCAATCAGCGAGCCAGTGCGAGCTCACTCTTGCCAGCAGCATGAGTAATATCATGTCCGGTCGATTGACCACAATAAGTAAGGCTCGTAGTGCGGACTGAAGTCCGCTCTCATGCTGCGGACTTCAGTCCGCACAGATCCGTTTTTGTTATGGTCATCGACGGGACATGATATAACTGATTAAAATGCTCGCTACAAACTTTGGGAAATTAACTATTTTAGAAGTTCCACATGACGGGGTTGTCGTCTAAATGGTCGGTGACGGTTCGCCCGATCGCGTCAATCTCTTTTAAGTCCTCCTGACTCAATTTTACCTCAGCAGCTTTAGCATTGTCGGCGGCTTGTTCTGCGTCGCGGGCGCCGACAATTGCATTGGTTTGCGGCTGCGCAATCAACCATGCTAATGCTAAGTTTCCTAAGCTTGTCTGGTGGCGATCGGCAATTGGCTTGAGTTGATTTAATGCTGTTTGCACTCGGGCATAATTTTCTTTGAGGAACAGCTTATTTTTGGCGCGGTGATCTCCTTCTGCAAATTTGTGTTCTGGCCCAAATTTACCTGTCAATATTCCTTGAGCTAGAGATGAATAGGCGATGATTGAGATATGATTTTCGGTACAGTAGGGCATAGCGTCTTTTTCTACCCAGCGCCAAAACAGAGAATAGGGCGGTTGCAAGCTGTCAATGCGTCCGTATTGGGCGGCTTCTGCTATTTGGGCGCGGGAAAAGTTGGAAACGCCGATCGCCCGAATCTTCCCCTGTTCCTTTAATTTGTTCAAGGCGTCCATGGTTTCGGCAATTGGTACAGCTTCGGAATTCCAAGTGCCGGCGGGCCAGTGGATTTGGTAAAGGTCGATATAATCGGTGTTGAGGTTTTTTAGCGATCGATCGCACGCCTCGACTACCAAATCGGGTTTCAGGTGGTTGGCGAAGACTTTGCTAGCATAAATTACTTGCGATCGCACATCCGACAGCGCTTTACCGATAATTTGTTCGGAATGTCCTTCGCCGTAAACCTCAGCGGTATCAAAGGTGGTAATACCGGCCTCAAAAGCGGCACGCATGGCTTTGACAGTTTCGGCATCGTCAATTCCCACCCACATCCGCTTCCCGGCTTGCCAAGTCCCCATAATTATCGGGGTAATTTGAATTTCCGATGTCCCCAATTGTCGCTTTTCCATAGCTGTAGCCCTAATTTTGTTTTTTACTATTTATTGTCAAGCTATCTAATTTTAACAGAAAAGATTTGCTACAATTGCTTTTAACTACCAATTCGATCGCTTTGGTAAAACCCAAATAAATTCCTATGAAATCCACCACTACTCGTGCGCTTAAAGAATGGAATGTAGCCGTTGATGCTTTGGAAATAGGCAGAACGATTGTGCTGTTGCGAAAGGGCGGCATTCGCGAGCAAGCAGGACATTTTAATGTGGCTGACAAGCAGGTTTTGTTGTATCCAACTTTTGAACACCAACAGCCGGATTTGTTAAAGCCAGATTTTGCGAGTCAGGTAAAAACTGTAGAATCTGGTTGGCATCCAGAAAATATTAGGATTGGCAGTTGGGCTGAGATTACTGATGCTTTTTTGGTGGCTTGGGAGCCAGCAATTAAGGCGCTGTTTCCTTACCATGTTTGGAATGAAAAATTTGTCGCCGATCGCCTGAAATGGAAACAAAATCAGCCAATTTATATTTTATTGCTGCGCGCTTATCGCCTCGCAGAAATAGCAGAAATTCCTTACATTTCTGAATACGGTGGTTGCCGTTCTTGGATTGATTTGGCGGCTCCGATTTCGCTGGAGGGCAGTGAAGCTGTTTTGAGCGATCGAGAATACGCGACACGCTCAAACGAAATCCGCAGTCTGATGGCGAATCCTCCGAATGCAGATGGTTTGGCTAAAATCACAACGCTGGCGGTTTAAAATTTATGCACGTATAACTTGTTGCAAGTAGATAGAATGTATTGGTATTGTTGTATGGATAGCAACGATGAGGCTTTTTAAGCCGATACCAAAAATATACTTTCTGGGTTTGGCTCGTGTTTTCCAATTATCTATTACACATTATATCTGTACGATCGCTCCGATGAATGTTCGTCAATGGAAGGGAAGCATCCAGACTTTACAGGATGGGTGCTGTGATATCGACATGAAGATCCAGGGCTATTTCATTCTTTGTAGGGGCAATCCCCCTGTGGTTGCCCCGATGCCTGAAATGACCGACAACTCTTCGGTGGGGGGGGTAGGCACGGGGGCACTACCCCTACAAAACCCTCGTTTTTTCGAGAATGAAATAGCCCTGATGAAGATCGATCGCGCTAGCAAGGAAGGTGTGCAATGAGTCAGATCCCGCGCACCGTCTTGATTGTCGATCGCAACCAGGAAGACTGCCATAAGTACCGGCAGTATCTGCTGCGCGATCGCGAGTACCAATACAAAATAATCGCAGCGCCGTTAGGGCAAGAAGGCTTGGCGCTGTGGGAAAGGCACCAGCCAGATCTGGTGTTGCTCGATTATCGGCTGCCAGATATGGACGGTTTGGAATTTATCGCCCAACTGCGAACCAAAATAGTATCGCAGCGATATTTGCCTGTAATTGTAGCCGGGGAAGGAAATGAGACGATCGCAGTCCAAGCCATCAAAGCCGGCGCCCAAGACTATCTGATTAAAGGACAAATCACGCCGGAGAATTTGCGGCTGGCGGTGAATGCGACGATCGACAAAGCCCAATTGCACGCCAAGTTGCAACAAAACGAAGAACGCTTGCATCTAGCTCTGAAAGCGGCTGGGATGGGTACTTGGGAATGGCAGATTCCTAACAATTGCGTGGTGTGGTCTAATCTGGTAGGGCCGATTTTTGGTCTACCGCTAGGTACTTCTCTAGCAAGTTATGAAGATTTTCTCCAACTCGTGCATCCCGAAGACCGCGAGATTATCGGTCGGGCGATCGCCAGTACCCTTGAGACAGGCATTAACTACGAAGTTGAATTTCGCACTGTCTGGGCCGATGGCTCGCTGCATTGGGTAGGGGGTAAAGGGCAACTCTACTATGACTGGGCGGGGCAACCGCTGCGGCTCGTCGGCATAGTAGTAGACCTCACTTTGTCGAAACAGGCAGAAGCAGAACGCCTGCAACAATTGCAGCGAGAGCGGGCGATCGCGCTGATTGCCCAGCAAGTTCACCAATCGCTGGATTTAGAGAGTGTTTTGCACACAACCGTAGAGTCAGTGCGACAGTTTCTCGACACGGATCGGGCGATCGTGTTTCGCTTGCAGCCGGATGGCGGCGGGACTGTGGTAGCAGAATCTGTGGGGAGTCGGTGGCGATCGATCCTAGCTTCCCAAATCTACGATCCCTGTTTGGCAGACAGTTATCTCGAACCCTACCGTCAAGGATTGGTGACGGCAAAAACAGATATTCACGATGGCTCGATCGACCCTTGTCACGTCGAACTGCTGGCTCAATTTCAAATCAGGGCAAATCTAGTCGTACCGATCCTGCACGAAAACCAGTGTTGGGGATTGCTGATTGCTCATGACTGCGGCGCCCCGCGCCTGTGGCAACATTTAGAAATTGATTTGCTCCAGCAGTTGGCTCAGCAGGTGAGCATTGCTATCCGGCAGGCCGAGCTTTATCAACAAGCACAACACGAACTGCAAGAGCGCCAGCGCACCGAAGTAATTTTGCGCGAGAGCGAAGAACGCTTCCGTCAGTTGGCAGAAAACATCGATGCTGTGTTCTGGATTTCCGATTACCCTTCGGGGCGAGTGCTTTATGTCAGTCCGGCTTACGAACGGCTGTGGGGATTGAATCCCCAGTGTTTGTACGACGACTATCGGGTGTGGCATGATTTGGTGCATCCAGAACACCGCGCCTCAAATGCCCGAGCGTTTCAGGAGAAAGCTGCTGAGGGTAAGTTCGATGAAGAGTACCGGATTGTTTTGCCCTCGGGCACTGTACGCTGGGTGAGAGACCGCTGTTTCCCGGTCAAAGATGAGACAGGAAGGATTTATCGGTTCACAGGAATTGCTGAGGATATTACCGATCGCAAACAAGCAGAAATCGCTCTGCAAGAAAGCGAACGTCAGTTTGGAACTCTAGCAGAAGCCTCTCCCGCTGCCATTTTCCGGTTCGATCTTGAAAATAACTGTCTGTATGTCAACCGCCGTTGGGGGGAAATGACGGGGCGATCGGCAGAGGAGGCTTTGGGGATGGGATGGCTGCAAGCTTTGCATCCCGACGACAACGATCGCTTGCGGCGGGAATGGGTGCAATGGTGTGAAAAACCGGAGCCCAGAGGACTTTACCAGAACGAGGGCAGGCACGTACACCCGGACGGCAGCATTACTTGGTACTACACGCAGGCGCTGCCCTACCTAGACAGTAACGGAACGGTGACGGGCTACGTGGGAACGCTGATCGATATTACCGATCGCAAACAAGCTGAGAAAGAGATCCGCGACAGCGAAGAACGCTATCGATATTTAGCGGAATCGATCCCGCAATTGGTATGGACAGCAAACGTTGAGGGGTTGTTGCTCGATGTCAACCAACGCTGGTTAGATTTCACGGGGTTGACGCTAGCACAAGCTCAAGCTGAAGGTTGGCCGGCGGTTGTCCATCCTGAGGATGTCTCTGTGATGGGCGATCGCTGGATGTCTGCTCAACAAGAGGGCAGCCCTTATCAAGCCGAAGGCAGAATGCGGCGCTGCGACGGCGTGTATCGCTGGTTTCTGCACCAAGCTATTCCCGTCAAGAATGAATCGCATCAGGTGGTCAAATGGTTTGGTACGGCGACTGATATAGAAGACCAAAAATGCTTGGAAGAGCAGCGCGAAACTATATTACAGCAGGAAAAAGCTCTGCGCGAAACAGCGGAAAAAGCCAACCGCAGTAAGGATGAATTTCTGGCTGTGCTTTCTCACGAATTGCGATCGCCCTTGAATCCGATCCTGGGATGGACGCAACTGCTAAAAAGTCAAGCCTTGAATGCCGCTCAAACTGCTAAAGCTTTAGAAACAATCGAACGCAATGCCAAATTGCAGACTCAATTGATTGATGATTTGCTGGATATTGCGGGGATTATGCACGGCAAAATGCGTTTGAACTCAGCCCCGCTGAATTTGACTTTGGCTGTGGAATCTGCGATCGATACGGTGAAAACGACAGCGGCTGCGAAGTCGATCGAGATTTATCCGGTGCTGTCGGATCTGGGGCTGGTGTGGGGCGATGCGGTGCGACTCCAGCAGATTGTCTGGAACTTGCTTTCTAACGCGATTAAGTTTACTCCCAATGGTGGCAGAGTGGAGGTGCGTTTGGAGCGATCGGGCGTTAGCTGCGCCCTCTGCGAGGATCGGGCGACGATTGCCGTCAGCGATACTGGTAAAGGCATCCACCCTGACTTTTTGCTGTCTATTTTTGATTCTTTCTACCAGGAAGATGTGTCTCTGACACGCAAATATGGCGGGCTGGGATTGGGACTGGCGATCGTCCGCCACTTAGTGGAAGCACACGGCGGGACAATTACCGCCGAGAGTGGGGGCGAGAATCAGGGTTCTACTTTTACGGTGAGTTTGCCGCTTTTGCGCCCTGAACTACAGATGAGATTAGCAGAGGAAGTGCGATCGGCTTAAACATCTCTCCCCAAGTTTGTAATACTGAGATATTGCACCATTGCCAATAAGTTTTTTTCACGGCGGGCGGGACACCCCACAAGAAATTTAATGTTTTGTGGAACAGGCATCTTGCCTGTTCTTGATAATCATGCAATATCTCAGTAGTGAGGAATTCAGTCTTCATTAACATTCCTTAGCGTACTTTTCGAGAGGCGCCCTTCCACCAAACTCAGCCCAAAATCCGCAGCTAATGCGATCGCAGCCGCTGGAATTGCTCCTGCTAAAAGTAACTGATTGTTGACTGTAGCAACGCCCCGAAAAATCAACACGCCCAAGCCACCAGCACCAATTGCTGCGGCAATGGTTGCTAGCCCGATCGCAATTACCGCCGCCACTCGCACGCCCGCCAGAATCACGCCCAGGGCTAGGGGAAGTTCCACTTGCCACAACAGTTGCATATCCGTCATTCCCATGCCTGTGCCGGCTTCGCGAATTGCCGGATCGACGCCGACAATGCCCGTGTAAGTGTTGCGGATAATCGGCAGTAGCGAATAGAGAGTGAGGGCAATGATTGCCGTGCGATCGCCGATTCCGCCTAAAACTGGCACCGGAATTAACAAACCAAACAAAGCTAAACTAGGAATTGTTTGCATAATATTCGCAAATCCCAGAATCGGCTTTTTCAATTTCGGTTTTCTCGTAACTAAAATCCCTAGAGGAATCCCGACAACAATCGCTATCAAAATTGCAACACTTACTAAATACAAGTGTTCGATCGCGCGCTTAATTATCTCCGCACCGTACCGATTTATAAATTCTATCATTTCGTTATTGCTACTAATATCATTTAATAGGAAAAAACAGTAAATTGGTTCGTAGTGAGGACTTTAGTCCTTTCTTTGATGCGGACTAAAGTCCTCACTACGAACCTTTTTTATTACTGGTAATTGACGCTACGCCCATGACTTTTTTTGATGCGGACTAAAGTCCCATAGCGGTTAATGAAATTAATCATTGGGTAATTCCTGATTGCTAACAGCATTCAAATTTAGCTAATTAAAAAGATTCCAAAAATGCGCGAGCTTCTGGGTGCTGAGATTTGATAAATTCATCCGGTGCCGCCAATTCAACCAACCTTCCGTCTTGCATCAAACCAATTCTAGATGCTAAAAAAAAAGCTTCTTGAATGCCGTGAGTCACAAAAATCACTGTTTTAGAGAGTTGCTGTTGCAATTGATAGAATTCCCGCTGCAATTCCAGGCGAGTAATAGGATCTAAAGCACCAAACGGTTCGTCCATTAACAGCAGCGGAGGGTCTGCTGCAAGTGCTCTGGCTACGCCTACCCGCTGTCGTTGTCCGCCGGATAACTGATGGGGATAGCGTTTGGCGAAGTGCTGGGGGTCGAGGTTGACTAATTCTAACAGTTGGCGGACGCGAGATTTAATGCGATCGCCCTCCCAGCCTTCCAATTTCGGGACTAAACCAACATTTTGCTCGACGGTAAAATGGGGAAACAAGCCGATTTCTTGAATCACGTAGCCAATCTTTCGCCGCAGTTGAATGGCATCCCACTGAGTTGTCGGTTTTCCCATGACGAGCACTTCGCCGCTGCTTGGTGTCAGCAAATTGTTAATCAATTTCATAGTGGTAGTTTTGCCACTGCCGCTGCGTCCCAGCAATACTAAAACTTCTCCTTGGAACACTTTAAAATTGAGTTTGTCTACTAAATGTCTGCGGTTGAGGCGATATGTAACGTCGAGGCATTCGACAGCAACTTCACGATTGTTGACAGGCATGATTAGTTTGGGTGATATTGGTTTTATTTAATAAATCGTCAATCGTCGAGAATTGCAAATCCCCAATCTAAAATCTAAAATCGTCTTGGTTTTGCCATTCTAGCAATAATGCTCGACATTGAAGGCAAGTTAATTTTTTGAGCAAGTCGCGAATTCCGTCGGGGGTTACAGGATATGCAGCACCGATGAGTTCGGGGTTTACGGTGGCTGTCGGGTGCAATTCTGCTGCAAAACCGTAGAGTTTTTGATTGGAGAACGAGCTGTTGATTTCCCAGCCTGTGGTGTTGATTGGTTTGATGCGGGCGATCGCGCTTTCTGTCACGCCTAGTTCTTTTTTGATTATAGCTGGAACTGCGGCTGCTGGCGTTGTGGCTTCTGGTAAGCGACCGCCGGGAAAGTCGAGGGTTGCTGCTGCTACGCCGGGGCGATACATTGGTGGAGGAAATAGCAATTTGTCAGCTTGAATTGTTAAGACTACCACTGAATCGGCTCTTTCTACTCGCCAATATTCTACTCTTTGTCCTTCGGTTGTTTCGAGATGTTCGCCAATTAGTTTTACCCAATTAGAGTTGATTTCAACAAATCTGTCTAGGGTTTTCCAGTGGGATTTTTCAGTTGAGTTCATTTTGGCAGGAAGTTCGGAAACGGATCTAATGGATGTAACGGATGGATATTGCATGAGGCCCAGAAACCTGGTTTTTGTGCGTCTACTTCGTTGCAGCCCACAGATTGGGTAAAAAACCCGGTTTCTAAGAGTCGGAGTGCGTCCAAGACTGAGGAATTAAAAACTTCCTAGCCGTCGGGTGCGGTTGCTATAAATCAGACGTTTTTATCGATCGTAATTGATAATTGTCGATCGCCCCAATAGTCGATCGGTCTTTTCAGCTTTGACTTGATTTTTCCCTCTCGATTGTAAATTTTTGCTACAACGTTTCACATTTTCCAAGAAAATTCCGTAGCATAGACTACATAATGAAGTTGATCTGCGCCTTCGCCGGGGTTGTTGAAACCGGGCAAGGAGTGTAGACTCTTAGCTCAACAGGAGTATTTATGCAACTGCAAACAGATATTCGCACTTGGCAACCTGAACAAACCCTAGCCAGCGCCGCGAGTGCCTTCGACTGGGCAAAATTTGGCTGCGCCGTACCTGCACCCAAATTGGCTCCTTCAATGTGGGTCAAATTGTTCAATCCGCCAACAGCATTCAGTTTTGATGAAGCGTGGCTGTTGTGTCAGCACTCCGAGGACAAGTGGCTGGCTTGGATTCCTGATTATGGGGAAATTTTGTTGAGTACAAATGAATTTTGTGCTACTTAGGAATGAAATTTTAATAACTGTTACTTGTTTGCTTGTTACCAGGCTCTGCCTGGTAACGCAGATCCGGAGGCAGAGCCTCCTTATTACCTCACAGCTTATAGCGCAATACGGTTCACTTAAGAGATTCCAACAGAAAAAAACCATGAAAAATAGATACGGAGATTGCTTAGTTCCTCGCAATGACCATCTGCGAGTGAACCATATTTGCTGATAGCAGAGAGGACTAAGGACTAAAGACTAAGGACTAAAGTCCTCACTACGAACCAATTAATTGACATTTTGTCAACAAAAAGAGCAATAGGTTTTCTATTGCTCTTTTTGTTGTTGCAAAAACACTGTTTAGTTTTTGTTTTCAGATAGCGGAACTTACTCGCTTATTTGCAAACTGCACGGTTATTTGCATTTCTGACAATCGTGCCTACTCTGCCATTAATCTGAATCGGGTTCTTGGTGCTCGCCCGGATCAAGCGGGGCTGTTTACCCAGACATTCTCTGATTGATTCTGACCAAGTGGTGAGAGCGCGGGTGTATTCTGTACGAGTCGCGGGCGCGCGAAACTGCTCGGTAATTAGGTGATCCGTGGTGATGCTAGTATCAGTAGCAACATTGGTAATAATTGGAAAGTCAAAGGCTCTGGGTAAGGTTCTTTCAGGAATTTTGCCCGGTACCATTTGGTACTTCATTGAGCCGCCTTTGTAGTCAATACCTGCTTGGGGGGCTGTTTGAGCGAAGCTGGGAATAGGCAAGCTTGCTACCAAAACGGTGCAGCAACTCCAAAATAATTTCGATTTCATCCGATTCATCTCCTCAACTTTATGACGGTTAGCATTAATTAGATTGGCTCCAAAAACATTAGCTTCAATTGAGAACAAATCTGATGCTAATGAATTTTATATCTGGAGTTTTACCCACCTAATTTATTACCACACATCTTCAAAAATGTTAAAACTGGTTGGTATGACCAACTGTAGAATTGTTTCATTTGAGTAATAGATTTACACATCTGAAGTTGTTACAGCATTGGGGACTCGGTTTTACCAGAATGATTCATTTTCGATCGATGTCATTGGAACTTTATCAAATTTTGTGTCAGATATCAAGTTTTGTCGATCGCGTATCGCATTTTAACAGTGGTTGACGGCTCGATCGCCCGCAAGAGTGTTACGCGCTATACCAGAGCCAGAAAGATGCTAGAGTGAGCGATCGCCGTTTGAGTATTTTCAGGCGACAATAGGCAAAGAAGGGGCTTGAAAATAGGTGAATTTAGTGGAAGATAGCAAGATTATAGACTTATCGGAAATTATGGGTGTTCCCGCGGCTCCGGCGGGGTACAAATCCGGCTTTGTGGGTATTATCGGGCGCCCGAATGTCGGTAAATCGACGCTGATGAATCAGTTGGTGGGGCAGAAAATTGCGATTACTTCGCCGGTGTCTCAGACGACGCGCAACAGGCTGCGGGGTATCCTGACGACGCCGGAAGCACAAATTATTTTTGTCGATACTCCGGGAATTCACAAGCCGCACCACCAACTGGGTAAGGTTTTGGTGCAGAATGCGCGCGCTGCGATTCAGTCTGTGGATGTGGTGCTGTTTGTGGTGGATGGTTCGGTGGAATCGGGCGGGGGCGATCGATATATTATCGAAATTCTCAGCAATTGCCAAGTTCCGGTGATTTTGGGGATGAATAAGCTAGACGAACAACCGGAGGATTCTGGGTTGATCGATCGCACTTACGAACAAATTGTCAATCCAGAGTGGCCTGTAGTAAAATTCTCCGCTCTCACGGGCGAGGGTGTCGAACCGCTGCAACAATTATTAATCGAACATCTGGAGGTTGGGCCCTATTATTATCCGCCCGATTTGGTAACAGACCAGCCGGAACGCTTTATTATGGGCGAGTTGATTCGAGAACAGATTTTGCTGCTGACGCGGGAAGAAGTGCCACATTCCGTAGCAATTGCGATCGACATCGTTCAAGAAGAAGCGAAAATCACGCGGATTCTGGCGACGATTCACGTCGAACGGGATTCCCAAAAAGGTATTTTAATCGGTAAAAGCGGCAGTATGCTCAAGTCGATCGGCAGCGCGGCCCGCGAACAGATTCAAAAGTTGATTGAGGGTAAGGTATATTTGGAGCTCTTTGTCAAGGTGCAGCCGAAGTGGCGGCAGTCCCGCACTCGTTTAGCAGAATTGGGCTATCGGGTAGAAGAATAAAACTTTGAGAGTTGGTCGATCGTTTCCATCTCAGGTCTGAAGACGCTAAGTTTATCACTTATAGTAATTCTGTATGAAGCTGCACAGAATGGGAAGCCTGAAATCTTTTCCTGTAAAGGATACATTCTATGCAGCTTCACATAAAAATGGTATTACCGAGTGTTTTTTATGAACTACCGAAACCACATCACGATCGAAGCAAATAAACGCGGTGGTAAGCCTTGTGTACGCGGCTTGCGAATTACGGTTTATGAAGTGCTTGAGTACCTGGCTTCCGAGATGACTGAAGCAGAAATTCTCGACGATTTCCCCGATTTGACGCGAGAAGATTTAAAAGCCTGTATAGCTTATGCTGCTGACCGCGAGCGTCGGTTTATGACTGCGACCTTATCGGCATGAAATTACTTTTTGATGAAAACTTGTCGCCCAAGTTACCGAACCGTTTGAGCGATATTTTCCCAAATTCGCTTCACGTCCGAGATGTGGAAATGAAAGCAACGATCGACCCAATAGTTTGGGATTATGCAAAGGACAATAATTTGATGATTGTCTCGAAAGACGCGGATATGCACGATCTGAGCTTGGTATTTGGAAATCCACCGAAAGTTATTTGGCTTCGCCTTGGAAACTGTTCGACCTCACAAGTTGAAAATTTGCTGCGTCGGGAGTTCGACGCGATCGAATTATTTTATGAAGATGATAATTTATCGCTGCTTGCTTTATCATAATTGTACCGATGGCTTTGGGCTTATTTTCACGGTTTTTACAAAGGTCGAAAACAGAATTTCGAGCGTCACGATAATGCACCGGAGTGGGAAAAACGGTAGAATACTGAAATTTATACAACGAATCTGGGGCGATCGATTACAGTAATTCGAGCGTGAAGAAGTTGCGATCGATGTCTCGATTTTTCCGATAGCCGAGGGTGTTCGATTGGCTCTCTTTCACTCATCAATTGGACTTTTCACACCCCGTCCACCTCGATTTAATACATGAGTATAAATCATCGTTGTTTGCACATCTTTGTGTCCGAGTAACTCTTGTACAGTGCGAATATCGTAACCGGCTTCTAATAGGTGCGTGGCCAAACTATGACGTAGAGTATGAGGACTAGCATTCTTAATAATTTATGACTTTTTTAAAGCTTTTTTGACAGCTCTTTGAATTCGGTCTTCCGACAAGTGATGTCTTCATTATTCGATTATATCCAGTATTGTACCGCAAATGCGATACAATTATAAGTTGGGCGGCTAACCAATCAATTTGCCGAGAATAATGCACATAGTCTGACACTTCCACAGGACACGCAAAGATGCCGAACGACAAGTTGTATGTCCGCGATGGGCTCTACCTATCCGGTGTTAAGCCGAATGACAAAGCGGCATTTGTGGAACATCTCAAAGAAAAGGCCATCCATGAGACAACCAGCAATATTCCTTACCCCTATTCGGAAGAAGACGCTGTAAAGTGGATCAATAGATGTACAGCCGGGGCCGAAAAACAGGGCAAGGAACAACTGTTTGCTATTCGCCAATCGAACGGTTATCTGATTGGCTCCGTAGGGATAGGCGATATTGAAATCGGCCAAACGCATCGCGCCGAACTTGGCTACTGGCTAGCTAAACCTTATTGGGGACAAGGAATTACGACAGACGCTGTTCGTGTCTTTGTGAAGTATGCATTTAAAGAACTTGCAGTGGTTCGCTTGTACACGCAAGTCTATGATTTCAACATAGGCTCCTGGAAGGTCTTGGAGAAGAACGGCTTCAAACTTGAAGGGCTGTTACGCAAACACATCTACCGTGATGGCCGATATATCGATGACCGTCTTTATGGACTATTGAAGGAAGAGTGGGAAGCAATGCTTGGGGATGCCTAATAGCTAAGCGGCCCAACAAGGGCTTGCAGTGGATGGTCTCAATACTCTGGTGGTGACGCGAATATCTTTACCACCACTGAAGCCCAAGCCGTTCGACCGCTTAAGTTATCAGTTGCGGCATGACCTAAAAATTAACTGTGGGGCAATCCAATCCAATTCACATTTGATTGGCTCTCCCGTAATTGTGGTGATAACACAAGGTTATAATATAGCCGCATCAAGATTTTGAGCCTTCATTATCGAGAGGATTTGTATGATTCGTTACTTTTTACACCAAGCATTCGGGAGAGCCCAAATGCCCCAGCCGCTACATCCTGATAAAGATTAGGATTGAGATGATATGTCTGAATCATTAAAGGAATTAACTCAGCGAGAGACATGGTTTAAACTCGCAGAAGTACGAGAATATATCGATCGCAAACGCTGCCTGACTTTGGATATGGTTCGGAAGCTCGATCGAGAGTTAAGGATTCCGTAGGAGATTCTCATCAGATCCTATGAGTCGGTACAAACCCCCGCTTAACAAAAATAGAACGCCATTCCAACAACAGTAAAGTAAACTGATGAGTTCATTTGAACTCGGAGCACCTGTTAAAATAGGCAGTAGGTGGAGTGAGTGACCGAAATGCCAACTACTGCTCAATTAGAGAGTTTATATCGCGTCAGCTATCAGTTAACGTTCATCATGTTGCAACCGATTCATCTGGTTTGTATCGATCGTCGTACTTGAAACGTATACGTTCTAGCTGGATCTGGTGAAGACGTTGAGTTTGAAATTGTACCGAATGGGGAGGTATTCTGATGAGCCAAGTGAATTTTGATGCTATGAGCGATGCCGAATTGAGACGGTACTTTCTGGAAAATCGCCAAGATGGAGCGGCTTGTCAGGCATATTTAGACAGGTTCAGTCAGCGTCCGAAATCAATCATTGCCAGCCCAAGCGATCCCGATTTTGACGCTAAAATTCAGGCAGCAATTCGGCAGAAATTAGAAGCATCGCGTCGCAGCCAGCCAGCTAACAACACAGTGGAGCGGACGGAATAGAGTCTTTTCGCTTCGTTGCGGTGTTACTTGCCGCCACTGCGTTTTGCCGTTATCTCGCAAACGCTGCCTGACTTTGGAGATGATTTGGAATCTCGATCGAGAATTAAGGATTCCAGCGGAGATTCTCATCAGACCCTATGAGTCGGTACAAACCCCCACTA
Organism: Microcoleus sp. Aus8_D2; assembly: GCF_036702665.1. Lineage (NCBI taxonomy): Bacteria > Bacillati > Cyanobacteriota > Cyanophyceae > Oscillatoriales > Microcoleaceae > Microcoleus > Microcoleus sp. Aus8_D2. The sequence goes on along the minus strand of NZ_JAUBUN010000044.1, from coordinate 38,389 downwards.
ACAATAGAACCCATTCCAACAACAGTACAGTAAACTGAGAGCAGCCCCATTCGCCCCAGTTGACCTATGCCGCGTTGGTTCAATACAGCCGGCCCTTGTCGCGCCGACATCCACTATATGTTACCGGCAACCCGTCGCCTCCCGAATTTAGAGCGACTCATTGCCCAAGAAAACTATTTCGTCATCCACGCACCCCGACAAATTGGTAAAACGACCGCCATGCTGGCTTTAGCCAAGCAACTCACCGATAGCGGGCGCTACACTGCGATCGTGGTTTCAGTGGAGTTAGGTTCGCCCTTTAATGACAATCCACAACAAGCCCAAGCAGCCATCTTAAGTTCTTGGCGAAGTGAGGCGCGAGTATATTTGCCACCGGAGCTCCATCCGCCAGCAAAACAAGAGATGGAGGTGGGACAAGGAATTGAAGAAACCTTGCGGCAATGGGCACAAACTTCACCTCGCCCTTTAGCAATCTTCATTGATGAAATTGATTCGCTCCAAAATGAAATATTGCTATCCGTTTTGCGTCAGTTACGCAATGGTTATCCCTCTCGTCCTCGTGCCTTTCCTCAGTCTATCGGATTGATTGGTTTGCGAGATGTTCGCGATTACAAAGTGGCTGCGGGTGGCAGCGATAGACTCTATACATCCAGTCCGTTTAATATTAAAGTGCGATCGATTACTCTCAGAGATTTTACGGCTCAAGAAGTCGCCGAACTCTACGCGCAACATACCCAAGATACCGGACAAGTTTTTACACCTGAAGCCGTAGCCTTAGCTTTTGAACTCACTCAAGGACAACCTTGGTTGGTGAATGCTTTAGCTAAGGAAATTGTCGAAGAATTAGTGATAGATGAATCTATAGAAATTACCCCGGAACATATTTTATCAGCTAAAGAAATCCTAATCAAACGACAAGATACGCATTTGGATAGCTTGGCAGAACGACTCAGAGAAAACCGAGTCAAAGCCATTATCGAGCCGATGTTGGCGGGTTTGGAACTGGGCAATATCCCCAATGATGATATTCAGTTTTTAATCGATTTGGGTTTGTGTAAGATGGATATTCAGGGTGGATTGACGATCGCTAACCCAATTTATCGCGAAGTTTTGCCCCGCGTGCTCACCGTAACGCCAATGGCTTCATTGCCGCAAATTGCACCGAGTTGGTTGACATCAGAAGGCAAATTAGACACCCAAGCATTACTCAAAACTTTTCTAGAATTTTGGCTGCAACATGGCGAGCCCTTACTCAAAAGTGCGTCTTACCCCGAAATTGCCCCGCATTTAGTATTGATGGCATTTCTGCATCGGGTGATTAATGGTGGGGGAACATTGGAGCGGGAATATGCGATCGGGCGCGACAGAATGGATTTGTGTTTGCGTTATGGTGAAGTAACTTTGGGAATTGAGCTAAAAGTTTGGCGGACTCGGAAAGTCGATCCGTTGAGTAAAGGGTTGGAACAGTTAGATGGGTATTTGGCACGATTGGGACAAGATTCCGGTTGGTTGGTGATATTCGATCGCAGAGATAATGCACCGGAATTAGAAGAGCGGTTGAATACTGAAATTCATACTACTCCTATGGGGCGATCGATTACATTGATTCGTGCGTGAAGAAGTTCTGATGAATGTCTCGATTTTGGCGATCGCCGAGAGTGTTAGATCGACTCTCTTTCACCCATCAAGTGGACTTTTCACACCCCGTCCATCTCGATTTAATACATGAGTATAAATCATCGTTGTTTGCACATCTTTGTGTATGAGTAACTCTTGTACAGTGCGAATATCGTGACCGACTTCTAATAGTTGGGTGGCAAAAGAATAAGCTGGCTACTAAATTCTCGACCCCTTCAATATTACTTAACAGAGTTTTCACTTCTTCACGGGTCAAAACAACAGGGAAATGCCGAGTTTGTCTAGCTTTTTCAATATTCTCAATATTAGGGAGATCGACCCTTAGCACTTGACGATAAAGGAATAAAAGTGCCCAAAGCGCAATATTTTGAGTGGAAGGAGTAATTTTTTGGTCAGTAGCAAGATAGGAAAGATAAGCCCGAATCTCTCAAATATCAAGTGAATTTCTGTATCGTTGGGCGATCGATTTTTAGTGCGAGTTTCCAGGATTTTCTCCACCAATTCGGGATAATCTAGTTTCTCCACAATACAATCTCCGTTGATGGTAATGGCAAAAGCTCAGATTGCGATCGACTCTTTTGGAGATGAATCGGCTTATCAAGAATTGCAGTTGAACTAACAAGAGTTAGCCATCGAGCCAAAGAAACCGGGTTTTTTGCTGAATCTGCGGGCTGAAACGAAGGATTTTCCTAAAAAACCCGGTTTCTGACTACCCGTGCGTAAGTCCGATCGCCAAAAGTGAGATGCACAAGAGATCGATCGCCCGCGATATGCACTATGATACTAAAAAGTTCAGTCCGCAAACTACTGCTACTCACCTAAATCTCATGCTGGGACAAACACTCGCAGGACGTTACCACATCATAAAACACTTGGGAGGCGGTGGCTTTGGTCAGACATACCTGGCTGAAGATAAAAAGCGATCGGGTAATCCTCGGTGTGTCGTCAAGCAACTCAAGCCATATTATAACGATCCGCAGACTCTACAGATAGCTAGACGTTTATTTAAAACCGAAACAGAAACCCTCCACCTCTTAGGGACTCATCCTCTGATTCCTGAACTCTTGGATAGCTTTGAGGAAAATCAGGAATTTTATTTGGTTCAGGAGTTAATTGAGGGTAGAGATTTAAGTAAAGAACTTATTCCTGGTAAACGCTTTAGCGAGTATGAAGTTATTGCTATTTTGCAGAATATTATCGAAATATTAGTATTTGTTCAGCAGCACAAAGTCATCCACCGAGATATTAAACCTCCTAATTTAATGAGGCGCAATTCTGACAATAAAATATTTTTAATAGATTTTGGGGCTGTCAAACAAGTTACTTCTCAAATAGTTAATTCCGGGGGACATACTCCGCCAACTGTTACGATTGGCACAGAGGGCTATATGCCTGCGGAACAAAAGGACGGACATCCTAATTTTTGTAGTGATATTTATGCTGTTGGCATGATTGGCATTGAATGTCTTACTGGCATATCTCCTCACCAGTTTTCCAAAGATGCTAATGGTGAAGTTGTTTGGCGCAATTATGCACAAGTTAGCGATACTTTGGCTAATATTTTAAACAAAATGGTGCGCTATCATTTTCGCGATCGCTACCAGTCAGCAGCAGAAGTATTGCAAGCTCTCAACAACTTGAGAACTCGACAAGTTGCTACTCCGGTAGCTTCTACTGTAATATCATCTCCTAATTTATTCACATTAATGAATACCTGGACGCGAGATCATAAAATAGGTATAATCGGGGTTTGTGTGGCTGTCATATTTGGTGTAGGGGCATTTTTTACACCAGAAATTAGAAAAATGATGGGATTGGATGCTGCGGATAATTTTGCGAGTTATGAAAATACAGACAATGGGATTAAGATGAAATATCCCGATACTTGGAACAAACAGGAAGAGTCTAACGCAATTAGCAAAGAGGTTGTTCAGTTTATTTCACCTAAAGAAAGTGATAGCGATGGGTTTCAAGAACTTCTGATTGTCTCGGCTGAACCTACAAAAGATTTGACTCTGGATGAGTTTACCAAATTATCTAAGCAAGAAATCCCGAACTTAGATAAAAATATTAAGATTACTGAAGAAGGTGCATCTACTCTAGCAGGAAAGAATGGGTACAAAGTTGTTTATACGGCTAAGGAAGGGAATTTGGAGTTAAAAAAAATGGAGGTTTGGACGCTGAAAAATAATAAGGCTTATTCGATTACTTATGTGGCGGAAGCGGGGAAGTATGAGAAGTTTTTGCCGATTGTTGACAAGGTGATTAAGTCGCTGGAAGTTAAATAGTGGAATTGGTGCAGTTATTCATTGCAACTCTGTGATTAATTCGATGGTTTTATTGTATAGCTCTCTGTTTCCTTGCTGTTCAAAAAGTTTTGCCACTCCTTGGATCACCGCAATTACCCTTTGCCTGTCTTCTAACTTAAAACCATTCGATAACTGTCTAATTTGCTGAATGGTATTGTTAGAATCAATTCGCATGGCTTGGCTATAATCAGCGCTGGCACCTTGATTGTCTCCGAACTCGGATCGGATAAAACCCCGGGTGAGATAAGCCATGATATGGTTGGGATTAATTCGCAAAGTTTCGTTGTAATCTGCGAGCGCACCCTGCTTGTCTCCTAATTGATAGCGGGTAAGTCCCCGGTTGTAGTAGGCTTCATGAAAGTTAGGATTAATTCGCAAAGCTTCGTTGACATCAGCGAGCGCACCCTGATTATCTTTTAAACCAAGGCGGACTACTCCCCGGTTGTTGTAGGCTGGGGCAGAGTTAGGATCAATTTGTAAAGCTTGGTTGTAATCGGCGAGCGCTGCCTGCTTATCTCCTAAACCAAGGTGGGCAGATCCCCGGTTTAAGTAGGCATAGACAAACTTAGGATTAATTCGCAAAGCTTGGTTGTAATCGGTCATCGCACCCTGATTGTCTCCCAAACCATAGCGGGCAATTCCCCGGTTGTAGTAGGCATCGGCATAGTTGGGATCAATTTTCAGGGCTTTGTCGTAATCGACGAGCGCTCCCTGCTTGTCTCCTAAGTTTGAGCGGGCATTACCCCGGTTGGTGTAGGCAGCCACTAAGTTGGGGTTGATTTTCAGGGCTTGGTTGTAATCGGCCATCGCTCCCTGCTTGTCTCCTAAGTTGCGACGGACTATACCCCGGTTGTTGTAGGCTTCAGCATAGTTAGGATTAATTTGCAAAGCTTGGTTGTAATCGGCGAGCGCTCCCTGATTGTCTTCTAACTGGTGACGGGCATTACCCCGATCAAAATAGGCAGGAGCATAATTAGGATTAAGCTGAATCGCTTGATTGTAAGCATTTATAGCACCTTGAGAATCTCCTTTTTCCCGCTTATCCCCACCCTGAATATAAAAATCATCAGCTTTTGGCCCAGTCGCCACAGGAGCACTCGGAACCTTCACCCCCAAATCCACCCTTGCCGAAGCCAACAATCTCAAACTCGTATTAATCGGAATCCCCAGATTAAAACCAGTTTTAGCAATTTGAATCTTATCATTAATATTGCTAGATTCCGCCGCCCTCGTATCCGCCCTCCCGTGAATTGCCACCACCTCGCCATTCTCATTCAACACCGGCCCGCCGCTCATTCCCGGCAGCGTATTGTTACTATAAACTAAACTATAACCATCATCATTTATTGGCTTAGAAGCATTAGCAGTAATCCGCCCATCGGTGAAATTGTAAATTGACGTATTAATCGCCGCTGAAGTCTTCGGAAATCCAGCCACATAAGCCGCTTTCCCTTCCGTCGCCAAATCCGAATTCCCAATCTTAGCAACTGTATAACTTTTACTGCTAGTAAACTCTACAACTGCTAAGTCAGCACTTGGCAGTTTTTTCACACTGCTGTAAATGAGGGCATAGCGACTACCATCCGGCGTGACAATCTCATATTTAGCTTGAGGATCTTTGAAAACGTGACGCGCACTGAGAACCGTGTAAGTGTTGCCTTCTCGCTTGATAATTACTCCCGAACCAGGCTCTTTACTGTCAATCAGCACAGTGATTGATTTGGCAATTTGACTGACTCGATCGGCAGATATGGCGTAAACTGCGGGCGGTTTGGCGATGACAATAGTTGCAGTTACACCAATTAATGCTGCTGATAGTCCGTGATGGAAGTTCATAAATTTAATGTGAAATAGAGTGTTTTTTTACTGTAAATAAATCACGAGTTAGGCATGAAAGCCCAAGAAACCGGGTTTTTAGATAATCTTCGGGCTACAACGAAAATTTTGGAAAAAAACCCGCTTTCTCACCACTCGCTAGGGCCAAAGAAACCGGGTTTTTTGCGGTTTCTCCCGGCTACAACGAAAGTTTTGGGTAAAAACCCGGTTTCTCACTACTCGCTAGGGCCAAATAAACCGGGTTTTTTACTTAATCTTTGGGCTACAACGAAAGTTTTGGGGAAAAACCCGGTTTCTCACCACTCGTTAAGGCCAAAGAAACCGGGTTTTTGACCTAATCTCTGGGTTCCAACGAAAGTTTTGGGGGAAAACCCGGTTTCTCATCAGCCATGAATTAAGGAGAAATAGGAGAAACATTATCCTCAACAGGTACATCATCTAAATATCTATCCACATCAACAGAACCAGACCCTGTTTCAGATAAAATATATCCAGATGCCAACCCACGACGATCCATTAATCTTTGCAATGTAGCGTCAGCATCACTTCCTCGCTTGAGAGTGAATAACAAAGTTCTATTCGTACAAGCATCATCTTTATTAAGAGCAGCACAAACCACCGATTCTCCGTTCAGCCTCCCAGTATTGATATATTTGAGAGTACCGTTATCGTAGTTTCGCTGAAATCTTTTAGCTACTTCTTGACAGCGTTTTTCTGCTGTCCACGGTGGCGGAAAATAGTTGTTAGAAACCCAGCGAACCATCGGCACGTTGCCCCGCGGGGTGCGAGCCAAGGTAACAGGCTGTCTGTTGAGAACAGCACAGAAAAAGCTATTATTTCCCGCATGGCTGGGTTGACAAAATATCGCACTTGTGCTGAGCGAGACAACTAAGCCTGTCAGCAGTCCAGTCAGAACTTTGGACTTCATAGTAATGCCCATATTTCTAAAATCTCACAGAGAGATTAGCTTTGAATTTATTAACGATTGATAATTTTAATGAATTATCTCACAGTTGAGCTAAATTTGCACCCTCGAATTTATGGTAATTCTTGATTTGATATAATTTTGAGTAATTTGCACAGTCGGGCCTTGTCTAGGAGCATCTCAGTTTTGCTTTAAAAGTGGTGGTGAGGTTGACTTCTGAGGTAATTGTTAATCTCCGATCATCTTGCTCCCCTCCCTTAGCAAGGCAGGGCTGCTGGGGGAGTTTCGTTGCTGCACTATGGCTGTATGTGCGCTATGCGTGAGGTCTTGATGTGCCTCAAAATTTTCAAAGTTTTTGATAGCAACGATTTTCCGTAAGGTTTAGCAGCAGGCGGTGCAGTCGCGTCTCCTCCTTGGCACTACAGCTAGTATACCAACCAGTAGTAAGACTATGACTGGTTAGGCTGATGATAGTTACATATTCATTGGTAGTCTTTACATGAGAGATACTAATAGTTAGACTACTGTAAGTACGCTAAAGTATTAATTGAGTAGTTATTAATTAATGGTTGTGAAAATCAGGCTTAAAGATGTCAGGACATCAAGATCGATCTCCCAAAACGAGTTAGCTAGAATACTAGAGATGTCCCTGGCTAACATTCAAAAAATTGAGAGAAACAAGGCAAAATCTATTCCCTTGGACACTTTAGATCGGCTGTGTGAGGTTCTAAATTGCGAAGTCGGTGATTTGCTAGTTAGAGTCAGCGATGGAGAGTTAGAAGCATCGTGAGCGAAAACCAGCAGCCCGAACAAGTCACTTCTAGCCATTCTGTTACCGATCGCTGGCGATGCACAGCAATGGAAAAGAAATATAGTTGGAGGTTATTACGGATTGAGCGCAACCAAAATAATCCCGTTCTCAAGTGGGATTGCATTTTTAATGGCAAAACTGAATTCCCCGATTACATGGAAGAAACCGAGGAGGATTAACCAATGGGTAGAAAGTACATAATTTTTCGTGCCGAATTGACTGAAGATGAGGGGGAAGATAATCGGTTGTTAGCCCACACTGGAGCATACACTGATATCCTTGCAGAGTATTTTGATTCATCCAATCAACCCATCCCCGCGCCTGGGTACAGATTGCTGGAGTTTCACTGCGCTGATGGTTCCGGTTCTAGCACTCACTATCGTACAGGAGACTGGGAAGTTGTCAGGGTTGAGGAGTACCCAACTGCTATACCGACTCATGAGTTTGAGGCGATTATCATCGGATATTGCAAGTATGTCCCCGTTCAATCTCCGTTGATGGTAATGCCAAAAGCTCAGATTGCGATCGACTCCTTTGATGATGAATCGGCTTATCAAGAATTCGTCAAGAGCGATGCAGTTAAAAATTATACTCCAGCTTAACCAACAGGAGTTATACATCTAGCCAAAGAAACCGGGTTTTTATCTACCAATACTTCGGACAGTTTTAGGGGCTAATCGAGTACCCCAAACCCAGGCGGGCTTAGTTGTGGACTATTTTTTGACAGTTAAGTCTAGTCCTAACTTTCAAAAAATGTGTTAAAAATGGCTTGCCCTGTAAAGCTTACAGGGGCTTTAAAAAACTGTCCGAAGTATTGATTTGAAAGTTGGCTATTTACCCACGCTACGATTAAGACCGAACGTCTAACCATTAACGGTAAAAAAGCAGTGCGATTGTATGAATACTATGACGACGGGTTTCCCGCAGGCATTGTCACCTATGTTGCCACAGGGAAAAAAGAAACAATTATGCTACAGACCCTTTACTCTGACAGTGATACTGAAAAGCAAGTTCAGCAAATTCAAGATTCGATTCGCATTACTCAATAGCAGTCAAGAACTTAAATTCGGCACGTTCAACAAGAAGGCTTTGTCCATCTGGTTGAGCCAACAATCCCCGTACCTTGATAGTCGGGGAGTGTCAACAACAACTATTAAGGCAACTCAACCGAACTCGGTTTAGCAATGTGAGGCAAACCCCAACCCAATTTTTCCCGCAAAATGTGGAAAAACTCAAAAGATTTGATCCGAACAAAGCGGGCTGGGTAGGGCGATCGCTCGATTTGCACCCAATCCTCCGGCAAAACATAACATCCGCCGTTCCCATCTACCACCATTACCAGGCGGTTGGGACTAGCAGGCAAAATTTTGATCGGTTCGGTGTTAGAAAACACCAAAGCCCGCGAAGCCATTGAATGCGGGCAAATGGGCAGCAATTGCAGCACCGGCACCCCGGGAATAATTACAGGCCCCCCTGCAGAAAGGGCGTAAGCCGTCGATCCTGTCGGAGTCGAGATAATTACTCCATCTGCGGCAATGTCCACAGATGCGTGCTGACCGATCGCCACTTCAAAATGACACATACAAGTCAGAGGTTCGCGGTGCAGCACCATTTCATTGAGACAAAGCGCTTCCCAAAGGCAGTCGTTTTCTCGAAACAGCCGCACGGCTAGCATCGATCTTTCTTCTATTTCGTATTCTCCAGCGATCGCCTTTTCCAAAGCTTGCGGGAGCAAGTTTAGGTAAGTTTCTGTTAAAAAGCCCATGTGACCGGTATTGACAGTCAGCAGCGGCACTCCGATGGGAGCAACTTGGCGAAATGCCGACAGCACAGTGCCGTCGCCACCCAAAACCACTGCAAACTCCATGTCGCTGTCAAAACCGGGGGGGACAAGTTGGTCGATCGGAGTGTGGCACATGGGGCGATCGGGACTAGAATAGCCCAAAATTCCCCCGGCACCGGAAACCGCACAGACCTCCCAGCCGCGAGCAGTCAGCTTGTCTTTCAACTCTTCGGCGATGCGACAAGAGACTGGTTTAACGTCGTTGTATATAATCCCAGCTTTCGGCACTTTAAAATGTAAAGGGCATTTTTTGTTTACTCCGTTTTTTAGTCTTGAGCTGCTCGTACTCTATTTCCTTGAGCTTCTTCATAATCAGATTAAAGTATTCTTCGAGATAAGACTCCAAAGTAGTAGTTTCTTTGGGGTCGATTCCGAAGACGCTGTAAACGTCATCCATCGGAGCTTTCAAGGGTTTTCCGGCTGCTAAAACTTCTGAAAAAGCCAATCTGTCAGCTACGTTCCAACTCCACTGAAAGAACTTAGCAAATTGACGGGTAGCCTGCAACAAGGCATCTGGCGTGCGGGTGATTTTGGCTTGTTTGCCAGAAAGCCGCTCGCACAACCGCACGATTTCCTCAGCATCCCAAGCGCGATTTCCCACCACCGGAAAGGTTTTTTTCTCGGTTTCGGGAACGGAAAGGGCTCGGACGGCAAACTTCGCAACGTCCTGAGTGTTCATGTAAGCAAGGGCTGACGGCTTGTTGGGGAGCCAGACTCCCTGACCGTCCAAAATCGGCATTGCATACAGGCTTAGCAGTCCTTGTAAAAAGCCGCAAGGTCTCAATATTGTGTAGTCTAGACCGGATTCTGCTAAAAACAGCTCGGTACAGCGCTTGATTTCCAACAAGGGGACTTGCGGATATTTCTCGGCGTCGAGAAAGGAAAAGAATATGTAACGCTTGATGCCTGCTGCTGCTGCTGCTTGAATCAGCGATACTTTTCCGTCCCAGTCTACTCTTTTGATGCTGACAGAATCTGCCGCGCTGGCTGTTGCTGCATCGATGATAGCAGTGACGCCTTCTAGTGCAGGAATCAAGCTGTCGGGCTGGCAAAGGTTCCCCGGTACGAGTTCGGCGCCCCATTCTTTCAAAAAGGCCGCTTTTCTGTAATTTCTGACTAAACAGCGCACCTGGTAGCCCTCGTCTAGGGCGCGGCGGGCTATTTGACGGCCGAGGGTGCCGGTGGCTCCTACAATCAATAAAGTCATCTAGGGATTAATTTATGAATCTTAAACTTTCTATAAGATGGTATCAGGTTTTCGTTATGTTTTTTATAAAAACTTAACAAAAACCTGAAGATTTCTCATTTTCGGCTTGAGAGCCTAGGCAGCAGGCTGGCTTGGGGACGCAGGCAGAAGCTAGAAGGCTTAACCTAGAAGACTTCTGAATGATTGTTACAAAAACTTATTCTTCGCCGCCTTGCAGTTTGAGCAGGAGGAAGCCTCCGCCTATACCCACGAAAATTAGGGAAAAGGACAAAAAGGCTGCATTGAAAAATTCAGGATTCATGGTTCTATATGTCTAATTGGGCGATCGCAGTTAAGTCAACATAATATCATTTGGGGCAATCAGCTAGCTAAATGCTAAAATTTCAGTGCCCAAATTCCTGTATTTTGTTGGAGAGAACTGCCTTGAGTCTCGATCGGGAATCAAAACTAGCTGTAACTCTGGGAGATCCGGCGGGAATTGGCCCGGAAGTGATTCTCAAGGCTTTGGCAGATCCGGCTGCTGCTTTGATGGTGACGGTTTTCGGATCTAGGACAATTTTGCAGCAAACTTACGATCGGTTGCGATCGATCGATCCAGCCACAGCAGTGGCAAATCCTGCAACATTAAACATTATTGATATCGAACCCGACAGCAAGTGGGGCGAAATTATCCCCGGTGTCGGGAATGCGGCTAGTGGGGCAGCTAGCTTTGATTATATGGAAAAAGCGATCGCCCGTACCCTTGCCGGCGAATTTTGTGCGATCGTCACCGGCCCGATTTCCAAAACTTGCTGGCAGGCGGCGGGTTACAATTATCCCGGACAAACAGAACTACTCGCAGAAAGGGCGAAATCGCAGCGGTTCGGAATGCTGTTTGCCGCCACATCTCCCCACAGCAGTTGGACACTCGTAACTTTACTCGCTACCACACATATTCCCCTGCGTCAAGTACCCGAGGCTTTGACTCCAGAATTGCTGAGCGAAAAACTAGAATTGCTGATAAAGTGTTTGCGGGAAGATTTTGGGTTGGAAAGACCAAAAATTGCGATTTCTGGCTTAAATCCTCACAGCGGCGAAAATGGGAAACTGGGAAATGAAGAGCAAGATTGGATGATACCTTGGTTGGAAACGCAGCGCGATCGTTTTCCTCAAGTGCAATTAGACGGGCCAGTCCCCCCGGATACCATGTGGGTAAAACCGGCTAAAGTTTGGTACGGCTTAGCCAAAGAAGCTCACGACGGTTACTTGGCAATGTACCACGACCAAGGCTTGATTCCTGTCAAATTGATGGCTTTCGACAAAGCAGTCAACACTACAATTGGCTTACCCTTTGTCCGCACATCTCCCGATCACGGCACAGCTTTTGATATTGTAGGTCAAGGAATTGCCGATGCCTCCAGCATGACAGCAGCGTTGCAGTTGGCGGCCCAGTTGGCTAGTCGCAGAGCAGCAGTTAAAATAGGGCGATAGCCTTAATACGTCTGACACTGCACAAAATTGTGTCATTCCTATTGATGTTCGCTGGCGTCAGGCGACAAGCAAGCTGGTCATTTTAGTCGAGCGGTTAAAATCAGATTTTGGTAGCACAGTATGGCAGCATCTCATGATAATTTAGGCAAAATATATCAGTCAGAAAAAGAGGTTTCTGATGCGACTCAGGCAATTCCTAAAGCTGGAGAGCAACTTCACGAATTGCTAATCATACTGACTGAATTGCACTTATTGAAGCAATCTAAAAAGGAACCAAGCGAGCTGAAGTTACCGCTTTCTGACAAGCCGATCGAGCGACTTGAGGATGAGGAAAATCGGCGCCACCAATTGTCTTTTTTGATCGAATCACCGGCTATTGTACCGGAAGTGTTGAATCATCATGAAGAGATACCATCTCAAAGACGAGAAAACAAAAACGAGGAAGCAGGTTTATCTATAACCGCGAATGTAGCAAAGAATTATCGACCGTCGGAGGAACAATTAGAACAAGCAGTGGAGGAGTTTAAGCGGTTGCAGAAACTGCTATTTGAAAGGGATTTGCCGGAATTTTATAGTAATGTTTTTAGCGTGGAACAAAGGTTAGAAAATTTTGAGAAGCTCATGTCTGAACCGAAAGAATTGATGCATTTACTGAAGCCGTTAGTTCCTGAGCTAGTGAAAGAAGAATTAGAGCGGTTGAAGTCGGAATTAAACAAGACGATGGAACTGGCCAGCAACGATAAAATTAATCGCCTCGAATTGCAGGCAAAATTAGCGGATTTGGAAAATCAAATTGCTAACTTCAACCAGCAGGAACTGCCAAATCCTGAACAGTTAATCAAACGGCTGATGCCGGTGGTGGGCGAGCTGCTCAACCGGAAGGTAGAGGAGTCTAAGTTAGAGGTAGCTGCGGCGATCGCACCAACAATCAATCAAGTAATTGACAATCAAAACGGACTGGAAGAACAAGTAGTAAGAATTGAAGATAAACTTGCGAATATTCAGCAGCGCTCCCAGCAGCAACCGGAAGATTTAATCAAGCAGCTAGTGCCGGTAGTTAGCGAGTTGCTGAATCGCAAAATTAGTGAATTAAAGTTAGAGATTGTAGAAGCACTCGCACCCTCAGTACAGGTAAGAATAGCTTGGGTAGAAATAGAAGAAAAAGTATTGAGCATCATCGAACGCCGGCTGGCTACCCAACAGTCGCCAATTCAGACGCCGGAAGAGATAATGGCGATGCTAATGCCCGCAATCACTGATTTGCTGAACCGGAAAATCGATGAATCAAAATTAGAGGTAGCAGCGGCGATCGAACCTTTGATTGAATCAGCAATTCTGCAAAGAGAAGTTCAAGGAAAATTGAGCGATGTAGAAAGTAGACTCAATCATCTTCAGCGACAGCAAAAGTCTCAGCCGGAAGAAATTATGGCACGGTTGATGCCGTTAATGATTGAGTCGCTGAACCGCAAAATAGACGAGACAAAGTTCGAGGTGAGAGAGGCGATCGCACCTGCTGTCAATACTGCTATTCAAAACAGCGGTATTGCAGCACAAATATTAAAGAATGAACATCAAATCGTCGAAGTTCAGCAGCAAGTTTTAGGCGAGATCGAAGGGTTGATGGCAAGAATCATGCCCGCGATCGTAGAAATGCTGTCCGGAAGTATCCGGGAAGCAAAGCTAGAGATAGAATCTGCGATCGCCCCGGCTGTCGATGCCATCATTCAGAATAAAAGGATTGATGAAAGACTCGGGAAGATCGAACAAAAGATTGTGGCGATCGAACACCGGATTTATCAATCGACCGACTTGTTTACAGATTTACTGAAACCTTTGATTGACGAGCTGATGGTTAGCCATCACTCCCAACTAGAAAAGTCGGTAATCCAATCTATTTTACCATTATTAGATGAAGTTGTAACTTACAATTACAGACTAAACGATAAAGTTGGGGAACTCGATCGCAAAATAACTGATGCGGAATGGGGAGGAAATCAGGAAGAATTAGTTGCCAGAATTAAACTACTTTTTCCCGGACTGATGATCCAAACAATTAATGAGTGTAGAAAAACATTTACCGAAACCATAGCTCCAATAATTGATGAAGTAATTAATACCAAAACCCGAGAAAACAGGCACTCGATGGGAGTAGCCATATCGCCTGCTATTTCTGTAGGAATCAGCCACAGAATCAGTGAAGTTCCTGATGAAATTGCAATGGCGATCGCACCGGAAATGGCCGTCGCTATCAAACAACAAATCGCTCTCAAGCAAGAAGCCATGTCGGATGCGCTTTATCCGATCATCGGCAGCACAATTTTAAAATACATGGCCGAGACGATGCGGGAGATTAATGACAAGCTCGAATCATCGTTAAGCCCAGAGGGAATTACTCGCAAAATCAAAGCCAAATTGCAGGGAATTTCTGAAGCAGAATTGCTGATGAAAGAAACAACACCGCTGACTGTGAAAGCTGTATTTTTAATTCAAACAAAATCGGGATTGGTAATTTCAGGAGTGCAGCCGTCTGAAAGCGAACAGCTAGAATCAGAAATGATAGCGGGGATGCTGACTGCTATTCGCTCTTTTGTCAACGACTGCATATCTCAATCGGGAAATCTTGCAGAGATTGATGCCATAGAATACGGGACATCTACGATAGTATTGGAAGTAGCCGGTTCGTGTTATCTAGCAGTAGTAATCCAAGGAGGAACCCGCCAGTGGTTTAAGTATAAAATGCGAGCGATATTCAAAAATATTGTTCAAGAATACGGGGCTCGAATTCAGGCATTTAACGGCGATCCAACTACTGTGCCGGCAGAAGTAAACTTGAATTTGCAAAAGTTAATTGATCCCGATGTAAAAGTTAAATCTCCCAAAAGGCAAATTTTACCAATTATTGGTTTAGCAGCGTTAGGTTTAATTGGCGTACCTTGGGGAATTCATCAATACCGCAGCGGAGTTGCAGCCCGCTTAGAAGCAGATACGAATTTAGCTTTACAATCTGCTCCCGAGTTATCAGTTTATCGCCTGGCGGCAGATGTTAAAGATCAAGTCTTGGAGATTTCGGGACGAGTTCCGAATCAAAAGCTGCGAGCGAAAGCAGAAAAAATCGCTCAGCAATCGGCTCCACAATTAAGAATTGACAATAAAATTATAGCCGTTGAAGTGCCTCCAGATCCGGTTTTAGCCGAAGCCGATGTCAAGCGAACTGTGGCTCTTTTGAATAAATTAGAAAGCATTAATATCTCGGCTCGCTATGCAGAGGGAAAAGTCGCCGTTTCAGGTAGCGTGAGCCAAGCGACAGATGCTCAGAAAATAACTCAAGCTTTTGAGAAAATTCCGGGGGTAAAGTCTGTAACAAATACAGTGGGAATAGGCACTGAACCGCCGTCACCGCCAATAGAAGTTCGCCTTTATTTCGGTGCGGGTTCGGCAATTTTGTCGCCGAAAGACTTAGCACAAAAGCTGATAAAAATCAAGGAATATATGGAGGAAAATAGCACGAAGAATTTGAGGATAATTGGTTACAGCGATTTTAACAGCAGTCCTGCGGAAAATCAAAAGTTGGCGCTGGAAAGGGCGACAAATGTGAAAGCTGCTCTGGTTAAACAAGGGATAAATGGCAATAGAATCCAAGTTGCTTCTACTAAGGGCCGTCCGGAAGGTGTGGAGGCTAATCAACCGTTGGGGCTGAGCAGATTGGTCATATTTGAGGTGGTAAATTAAATTTGGGAATTGGTAATGGAAAATTGGTAATGGGGAATTGGTAATTGGTAATTGGTAATTGGTAATTGGGTAGTATCAAATCCGGTTGCATCGTCCTGGGTAGGGGCTGGGCGGGTTTAGATAATTTGTCGATATTTATCAAATATATCGGCAAAATGGCCCCGACAAAACTCCATCAGATCAAATTCAGAATCAAAGGGATATAATTGGTAATTGGTAATTGGTAATTGGTAATTGGTAATTGCTAATTGGGTAATATCAAATCCGGTTGCATCGTCCTGGGTAGGGGCTGGGCGGGTTTAGATAATTTGTCGATATTTATCAAATATATCG
>NZ_JAUBUN010000044.1:0-22188 GCF_036702665.1 Microcoleus sp. Aus8_D2 | reverse complement strand
CCCGACAAAACTCCATCAGATCAAATTCAGAATCAAAGGGATATAATTGGTAATTGGTAATTGGTAATTGGTAATTGCTAATTGGTAATTGGTAATTGGTAATTGGGAATGGGTAATTGGTAATTGGTAATTGGTAATTGGGAATGGGTAATTGGTAATTTTTCCTAATGACGGCAGGACTACTGACTACTGACTACTGACTACTGACTACTGACTACTGACTACTGACTACTGACTCTTAATTTAGTCGAACTCGCCCGGAGGTAAATGCTTGTATTCGATCGCCCGCCAAGCATACTAACAACCGGCCGCATCCGTCAATCCCGGCGGCTTCTCCGCAGATGGTTTCGGAGGAAAGTTCGATCGCCACATTGCAGCCAATCAGGGCGTCGCGGCGGCGCAATTGGGGCAAAAGCAGCGCTAAACCGGACTTGGAGGGTGGCCTGTCGGTGGTGGAAAACATATCGGCTAGTTCGAGTAAGTAGTGCCGCAGTCTCGCAAGCAAACACAATTCATCGGGCACATTACTAGCAATAGAATGCAAGCTTACCGCATTGCCGAGATCCTTTGCATCCAATCGGGCCGCCGCGAAATCTACGCAGCGGTTGAGTCCAATTCCGACAACCGCCCGAGTGCCGAAAGTCTTACCAGAAGAGGCTTCACAGAGAATTCCGGCTAATTTGTGGCGATCGATCCAAACATCATTTGGCCATTTCAGGCGCAGCAGATCGCGACATTCGGGTACCAAATCCTCGATCGCAAAAATGACGGCCAAACCGACTGCTAAACTGAGTCCGGGCAACAAATTGGGATTGAGGTTGTCGAGGACAAAACTAGCTGTCAAAACACCGGTTGGGGAGTGCCAAGTGCGATCGTGTTGGCCGCGCCCGCTGGTTTGCCGCTTAGTAAATATTACATCTCCGTGGTGCAGTTGGGCCGCGCGGGCGATCGCCCAGGTATTGGTACTGGGACAAGTATCCAAAGAGTGCAGCCAGTGACGAACTAACTCATTATCAACAGTATTTATCAACCTTACCTCAGTAGGAATATCCCCTATCCTCTCAACTTCATTATTTTCTAATTTCTTGAGATTTTTTCATATCATTTTTCACGAAAATTAGATCGCACGGTGCATATTAATTATTCATCTCTCTATTCTCTTCCTCTGTGTTCTCTGTGTTCTCTGCGGTTAAATCATATTGTATACATCTAAAATTTATCGCAAATTTATGCCATTTCAAGACGTAATCCTAGGGAGTAAGAAACCCAGTTTCTTCGTATATATCTAGTTGAAAAACCAATATTTATCGCAGAAAACTGGTTTCTTTAGCCTTAGTTTTACCAGCGAAAAAAGACAAGCAATCGCCCGCAGAATTTACACTTCTTGCAGTTGCATTTCCAGCAACTCAGGAATCGTCACAAACCGATATCCCTCCTTCTTCAAGCCAGCAATCATCTCCGGTAAAGCCTTAATAGTACGAGAGCGATCGCCCCCGCCGTCGTGCATCAAAACAATCGCTCCCGGCTTCGCACCCTTCAACACATTATTAACAAAAGCTTCCGGTTGAGCGCGCGGATCGGTATCCGCAGAAGTTACCGACCACATCACCACAGAATAATTCTGCTCTTTAGCATACTTAGCCAAACCATTAGTCAAAACTCCTCCCGGCGGGCGGAAATAAGTAGTCTTAACTCCCGTCGTTTCGTAAATAAGTTTTGCCGTGCGATCGATTTCGCTAGCCGCCGTCGCCGCATCCATCGGATCGTACCAGTGATGCCATGTATGATTGCCGATCGCGTGACCTTCTGCTACAACTCGACGAGCAATGTCAGGAGAAGTTTCGAGAGATTTACCTATCCAAAAAAATGTTGCTTTAACGTCATTTTGCTTAAAAATATCCAGCATTTGTTCAGTCGTTTCTGGCCAGGGCCCGTCATCAACTGTTAAAGCAATAACTTTCTGAGAATATTTGATTGTCCCTTCAAAAACAGTTGTTCCCTGAAACTGCTCTGGCGGCACAAAAGTCAAGCGTTTTTCTTTGGGTTCCAATACGGTGAGAAGTTGCTCAACTGTGCGATCGAGATTAAACGCTGTGCGATCGTCCCCAACCTCTTTTGCTAGCGGATTTACCGTTAAGGATTGGTTGAGGTTCTGCACGGCGGCGGTTGCAGGCTTGTCGCTTCCCTGTTGGTTTCCTGGGAGCAGCGTACCGACGATAAAGCTCATTGCAGCCGCTGCTAGGGCGATCGCCACAAAACGCCATTTTTTTCGCAGTCTTTGAAACAGATGATTTCCGGTCACTTGGGATTCCTTTCACTCCACACTGGGGATAATGATAATGGGAATTTCAGGGAAAAGAAACCTAATTTTTGATAAATATGTCTGAGCGGGGATTGACAGCGGTTTCGGTTGGGCGATCGGATGCGGGCGATCGGAAGCGGGCGATGGGAAGCGGGCTTAGACAGACGAAACCCACTCCAAGCGGGTTGAAGAAATTAAGGGCGATTTGAATCACCGCGTAATATTGAAGGGATTAAAAGTTTCTTAAGTCCACGGAGGTGGACATTGTTTGTATGGCCGCGATTTCAATCGCCCGGTATATCTGCTTCCTAAAACTTACCTAAACTTTTCTAAACTCATTTTCCGACACAATTCGAGTTCACTTCCTACGCTGTTGGGTAGACGGCTAATCCCAAGATAAGTAGGCTATCCCCCTCAAGCCGAGGGTTCCCAATTTAAAATATTCAGACTGGCGTTAAAATCGCGATCTAAAGATATGCCACAAACAGGACAGTCAAAAGTCCGAATGCTTAGTGGCATATCTTTTTTTGTGCCACAATTCGAGCAAGTCTTAGTGCTAGGGAACCACTGGTCTACCAACACTAAATTAGCTCCATACATTTTTGACTTGTAGTTGAGTTGGCGTTGGAATTCGTAAAATCCGAGATCGGATATTGCTCCAGCTAATTTGTGATTCGCCATCATTCCTTGAACATTCAATTTTTCGATCTTAATTAACTTGAATGTCTTGGCCAAATAAGTGGTCAACTTGTGGAGGAAATCTAAGCGAATGCGAGCTATCCGAGCATGGAGCTGCCTAATCTTGTCGTAGGTCTTGCGCTGGTTTTGAGAACCTTTTACCTGTTTCGATGCTTTGCGCTGCAAGGTAGCAAGCTTGGTTTTCGCTCTTCTGAGCGGCTTTGGTGCATCAAAGGTCTGCTGGGTTGATAGCGTGGCAAAAGACTTGATACCGATATCTATGCCTACAGAAACTCCAGATTGCTGAACTCTTAGACGTTCGGCATCAACACAGAACGAGACAAACCAACGGCTTCCTTCTTTTGAAACCGTAAAAGTTTGAGAAATAAAACCACATTCTAATGGTTCAAAAAGCCGAAAAGTTCCCAGCGTAGGGATTTTAATGGTACTACCAGCGACTAACAAAACTTTGCCGTTAGACGAATCGACTGTAAAGGATTGGCTGTCTCTACGACTGGCAAATTTTGGATGACCTGCTTTAAGAGAACGATACCGATTGAAAGCATCTTTTAGATCGATTAACGCATTTTGGTAAACTCGACTAGACAACCGGTTCATCCTACGCAAATTCAGGCTTTTTCTTGACGTAGTTAGTGAGAACTTTCTTGATTTCGCCAATCACCTTCGAGTCGGTGAATTGCCCCTCGCCATACATTTGAGTCCGCAAGCTTAACCCAAAGTTAAATACTACACGTCGGAATCCTGCGTGCTTTGCCATCAAGGTCGCTTCTTGATTATTTAGCTTGAGCGCTCGTTTGACAGCAAACATCGTTAATCCTGGTTAGAATTACCTGTTTGATTAAGTATAGCGGAATCTACACAAGGATCTACACCGTCTACAATATTCTTAACTTTTGCTTTGTATTTCCGCAGGGAGTAGAGCCTGGAAGAAAAACAGTGAATTATTGAAAGCAAGTCTTGTGTCAGCTCTTCATGCGGAGAAAGGCTTTCCGCGTTGGCGACGACAACCGTCCCGCCGTTCCATTGCAAGATTTGCTCGACCAACTCAAAACCAAATCGGCACAGCCTATCTTTGTGGGCGACATACAGCACCCTAACTTCCCCAAGCATTGCCCATTGTACGATTTGCAAGAATTTGGGGCGTTTGAAGTTGAGTCCGCCCCCGACTTCTTGAACTGAATCTGTTATGGCGACGCCTTGTGCCAAGCAGAACTGTTCCATAGCTTGCACCTGACGGAGCAGGTCTTGTTTTTGCCCGGTGGAAGAAACCCGACAATACACGATAACCCTACTGGGTGGCGTTTTCCCGGTTTTCAGGTTGCGGGCTGTATTGAGGTGGCTTTCTGAATAAAGTCGCTGGTTCCCCAGGGTTCTATCAGGAATTAGCCTACCTTCGCTCTCCCAGCGCCGTAGCGTAGAGCCTGAGACTCCTACTAATTTTGCGAACTCTGCCACTTTCCACATAAAACTTCCCGCGAGTAGTTAACTGTGGATAAGTTTAGCAAACTATTTGGCACTTAAGTTTGGCTCTAAAGCCTTGCCGCCAGTAAATCCCGAATAATTGGGATTTTCGCCGCAATTTGCGCTTGAGGTACCTCCGTTTGCTGCCAACTATCGCGCCCTGACAGCCTCGCAACCCACTGCTGCAACTTCGGATACTCATCAAAAGATATCCCAAACATCTCCACAGAAGGCACCGCAGTGCCAGCCACCACTTCCGCCAACGAAAACTGTTCGCCAGCAAAAAAAGTACGCCGATCGGCCAACAAGCCCTCAAAAAACCTCAGCACCGTTAATATCTGTTGCTTGGACTGTGCCAACTTTTCCTCAGTGTCTCCCGGCACACCGAGCATTTGCCTGGTTAAGGGAAACATTGCCGGCAACAGTTCATTTAAAGTCAGCATTTCGACCATCCGCACAATTCCCAAGGCTTTCGCCTCTGTCGGTAGCAGTGGGGGCGTCGGATATTTGGCATCTATATAATCCAGAATTGCCAGCGACTCCACCAAAGTCAAATCTCCATCCACCAACGCCGGTATGCGGTGAAACGGGTTAATTGCCAGAAAATCCGGTGCAAATTGGTCGCCGTCGAGGTTAAGTGCGATCGGCTCAAACGCAATTTGTTTCTCCAGAAGTGCCACCCACACGCGACGAGAATTCAGAGAGAGCGGATTGTAGTACAGTTTCAGCATCGGATTTACCACGGGCTACAACACCAGTTTAGCAGCCAAATGTCTTGATTTTACGTAGTTTTGCAGAGTTGGAGTGTTCGGAAAGGGCGATCGAACCCCATGAAAAAAAACTAATTTAAAAAAAAGTTGTATTACCCCCTTGACAGTCTTGTATTACATAATGTATTATAAATGTAATGCAAAGGGGAAAGAGCTGCAAAGCTTTATCCCAAAAGCAATACGAACCTTGAAAACTGAATAGATAATTAATCGTGTCACATAATTGCGGACATTTGGCGGTGTAGACTCCGGCAACAAAAGCCCCCTCGGGTTGTAGTACGCGGAATCAACCGCCAGCCGTCCAAACTTCAGTAATTCAAGAACAAAATATTGTTCATTGGCACGGGGGTATAGCTCAATCGGTCAGAGCAGTCGCCTGTCGAGCGAAAGGTTGCGAGTTCAAGTCTCGTTACTCCCGTCAAAGTCCCGTAGGCAAAAGTCAAGCCGTCTGCCCCTCAAGCAGAAGATTGCGAGTGCAAACCTCGTCGGGACTCCCAGGTTAGGTGGCTGAGTGGCTCAAAGCATCGGTCTGCAAAACCGAATTTCGCGGGTTCAAATCCCGCCCTAACCTTTGTTCCCGATCGTAATTAAAAATCACATAAATTACACAAAGTTTAATTATTTAGGGTACACACTGTCAGGTCATTCTACAAAACAGAGGAATCAAAGCCTAATAAACATTAACGGAGGTTAGAAGTTATGAATACCAAAACTACCGTGCTTTCAAATTTCATCCCCAACGATGTATCAAATAATAGTGCCAGCTTGGAAGATCAGTTGACTGCGTTCGTTCAAAAAACCCTTGCTGACAGCTATTCTCAAGACGTTGATGCTACTTTGCAACAGCTTGATGCGGCATGGGAAGCTCAGAAGTTGGTTTGGCAACTGCGAGATGATGCCCAAGTTTAATCGGCGAATTTCCAGAAGCTGACTTGTTTTGAAAAACGAGAAATTAAAAAATTAAACCAACACTCTTTTAATTGCAGTTTTTAACTTTGAAAGTAACAAAGCAACAGAGTGCTGGACGCACAGGTAGTTAGAAACCGGGTTTTTTACGAAAATTCTTCACCCTAGCCGGCAGATTAGGTAAAAAACCCGGTTTCTTTGAACTCATATCGCAGCGTAACTTAAGCGTAAAGTCCCAAGCTCATAACTTGGTCAATGCGGATACGGCTTCGCGGAAGCAAGCTACAAATCCCGCCGCTGCGATCGCAAGCAGGGATGGTGTAACTGGCAACACTCTGGTCTCCAAAACCAGCATTCTGAGTTCAAATCTCAGTTCCTGTGCCAAATTTTTAGTGCTGTAGGCAAATGGTTTAAGCCGCTTGGTTTTCACCCAAGTGATTTGCGGGTTCAACTCCCGTCAGCACTTTGTGTGGGTCGTTGGCAGAATGGTTTTGCAGCCGCCTTTTAAGCGGATGGATCGAGGTTCAATTCCTCGGCGACCTACCAAATTTTCAATCTTGGGTTGGCCCTCCTATTGGTGTGGGTAGCTGTCTGTAAAACAGTAGCTTAAAGCGTTGTTGGTTCAATTCCAACCCGACCCATGCGATTTTAGATTTTGGATTTTAGATTTTGGATTTCAAGATTTAAGATTTGAGATTTGAGATTGTAACTTGCGCAAAAAACCCGGTTTCTGAGAAAAATTTTGCATCTCTACTAGAGATATTGAGATAGAAACCGGGTTTTTTACCCCTGCGAGTAAGTCCTGTGTAGTTAATATGCAGTTCCAAAACAAGAGAATGTGTTGTAACTGGACAACAATTCAGCTTGCGCAACTGAAAATTCGAGGGTTCAAATCCCTCCGTTCTCTCTCATTGAGGAGAGGTGGCCGAGAGGCTTATGGCGCTTTCCTGCTAAGAAAGAGCGGCTTAACACCCGCCGAGGGTTCAAATCCCTCCTTCTCCGTTTTCCCCCGATAGCTCAGTTGGTAGAGTGCTTGTGTGAAGAACAAGAGGTCGTCAGTTCGACACTGACTTGGGGGATTGCGTTGCCTCATAGCTCAATGGTAGAGCTGCACGCTGTTAACGTGATGGTTGTAGGTTCGAGTCCTACTGAGGCAGCCATTTTAGAAACAGTTCTGGACGCATTAATAACATATTTCTGTCATTGCGAGGAACGAAGCAATCGCAGTATTTAGAAGTAGCGCGTCCAACCACTGTTTGCATAATTCCTGTTAAATTGCCGAGTGGACGAAAGGCAAGTCGCATGGCCCTGAACCATGAGGTTGCAGGTTCAAATCCTGCCTCGGCATTCAATTATTCGGAAGTCGCCTAATTGGTATGGCACCGCTCTTTGAAAGCGGAAAAATGCAGGTTCAAACCCTGCCTTCCGAGTTCTGCTTTTCCCAAAGCAGTAATGATGATGCTCCTGTAGCCCAATTGGCAGAGGCCGCAATTTTAAAAATTGTATTGTCTGATTTCCAATCTAGTCAGGAGTATGAACGGGATGTGGCGCAACTTGGTAGCGCGGCGGCTTTGGGAGCCGAAGGTTGCAGGTTCAAATCCTGCTATCCCGACTTTGCCCCTGTGATGTAATTGGAAAACATCACTCGCTCAAAACGAGTGTTTTTTGCAGGTTCGAGGCCTGCCAGGGGTATTAGGTATTATACCTAAATGCGTGAAATGTAGCGATTTCACTACTCAAATGGTAATAAGTCAACTTCTTTAGATTTTAAAGTTAGCCAACTTGTTATCGATCAGCTGAGTTACTATCTCTAGATACTTTTGGGCGCTGTCTATTTTAAAGTGATTGAAGCTGGAAGTATTAATCGAATGTAACTCTATATTTTTTTGGTGACAGGCTTGAACTTTACTACGGTCGTTGTTTTGAATTTGTGAGAGCTTATCATCTCCGTAGATAGCCTGATCATGAAAAATTCCATTTAACTCAATGGCTAAATTCAGTAAGGGGATGTATATGTCCAACTCAGCATTAATAGCATTTTTGCGGTTGTAATGAATTTCCAATTGAGGATAAATTATGGATAACTGAGATTCTACCCAAGCTTCCAGTTTAGAGCGTCGGCTACCTTTTGTTTTATTGCGATTTGAATAACTAGCAGAGCAGGATCTGGAACAAAAGTGATTCTCAGTTATTCTGATTTGACAAGCTCTCTTGATGAACATTTTACTACAAAAATTACAGCTTAAATGTTGTTTTTTATCCTGAGCCAACCACTGACATTCTCTTGAACAAAATTGTTTGCGACCATATTTTATATCCTGATTGTACTTGCCGATGCAACGGGCAAAAGGCTGGCGGCAATAATCGCAAAATACTTGAACGGAGTGAGCCATAATTTAACCGTTAGTAGAACAAATTTATTGTAGCAGTCCTAAGCTATTTTGGGTCAAGTTAGAATTAACTTTGAGTTCTGTAAGGAACTTAGTAGAGATCCCTTGTCAAGCGCAATAGTTATTTAATGTTGATTCAAATCCAACAATCCCGACTTTGCCCCTGTGATGTAATTGGAAAACATCACTTACTTAAAATAAGTGTCTTGCAGGTTCGAGACCTGTCAGGGGTACTTGGCTAACAGCCAATTTCTGCTATTTGCTTTCGTGGCCCAACGGCAGACGCGCTAGGTCGAGAACCTAGTTTTCTACAGGTTCACATCCTGTCGGGAGCATGAAGTTTTCATGAATATCGGAGGAACTTAGTTAATCGTCGCAGATAGGGTTAGCTAGAACTTACACATGGGGCCAGAAACCGGGTTTTTTACGAAAATCCTTCGCACTTACCCACAGATTAGATAAAAACCCGGTTTCTTTAGTCGGAGTGCATAAGTCCTGTTAACCTCAGACATTGTACCTGTGACAGAAACCGGGTTTCTGGCAAAGACTTTGCATAAAATCAGAGATTTTTCGTCAGAAACCCGGTTTCTCAAAGCTTGTTGAAAATGGTTCAAGATGTTAGGTGAAACCAACAAAATTGCCCCTGTAGCCCAATTGGAAGAGGTGCCTCGCTTAGAACGAGGAGGTTGCTGGTTCGAGGCCAGCCAGGGGTATTTGGTGATATCGCGGGTGAAGTAGCCTGGGTAGGCTTGGAGGTCTCATAAGCCTCTTAATAGCAGGTTCAACTCCTGCCCCCGCCACCAAAAATGCAGGTGTGATGTAATTGGCAACATGAGGCTCTTGTAAAGCTTTTATGCGAGTTCAACTCTCGCCACCTGCTTGTCCTAAAGATTAGAAGGAGTTTATTTAATTGTGCTAATTTTTTAAGAGAAGTTACAGCGCTAATTTTTTGTAGCAAGTCCGAGTTAAAAGCATGAAAAGAATTGCGATCGCCCAAAACACCCTAAAAATTCTCGAAAATGGTTGCTACTTGTCCCCGGAAGGGAAGCAGGTTAAGATCGATCGCCAATTAGCATCATGTATTGCTGGGACGGCATACTACGAACCCGAGGCCCTGTCAGCGATCGAGCGAGATGTTCTCTCAGGTACTCCTCAATTCTCGAACACGGAATTTATGGTGAGGAATGAGACAACGCTAGTGGGATCAGAACGTATAGGGCGATCGCACAAATTTGCAAAAATTGGAGTCCTAAATTTCGCTTCTGCCAAAAATCCCGGTGGTGGATTCATCAAAGGCGCTCAAGCACAAGAAGAAAGCTTAGCACGCAGTTCTGCACTGTACAAAAGCCTTTTAAAATGTCCCAAATACTACGAGTATCACCGCTCAAATAAATCGCTGCTTTACTCCGATCGACTCATTTACTCTCCAGGTTGTTCAGTATTCCGCAAAGATGATGGAACCTTGCTTGAGGAACCTTATCTTGTCGATTTTATCACGAGTTGCGCTCCGAATGCTGGTCAGATTTTGAGACAAGAGTCAGAAAGCACGGGAAAAATCCGCGAAACTCTGTACGGACGCGGTGCAAAATTGTTAGCCTTAGCTGTTAACAAAGGTTGCGATGCGCTAGTTTTAGGTGCTTGGGGATGTGGTGTATTTAGAAACGATCCATCAATGGTAGCTCAGATGTTTGCAGACTTTTTCTTGCTAAACGGTAAATTTGCTGGCAGATTCAAAAGCGTACTATTTTCCGTCCTAGACTCTAGCGAAGACGGCAGGATATTTGCAGAATTTGACAGTCGATTTTCGTGTAATCAAACGAATTTTGTTCGCAACAATGAGTCGTAAAGTAATTTAGGCAGAATTGCGATCGCCCCCTTCCCAGATTTGCAGTTGTCGTTCGGCTGCAACAAAACAGTTTACATACGGCGTGGGATACACAAAATAATCGTAAGCTAGTGCCATTTGCCGCGCGGCTTCGCGATCAGGAACTCTGCCGATACCCGTTCCCAATCCTGGACAAACGACACTCTCAATTTTACGTTCTGCGTTTCGATTGTAGCGCCGAATTGTTAATAACATTGCCCACATTGCCACATACGGAATATCTGTACCCACAACAGACATCGGTACGCGCATGGTGGGAGTATGAGCGAGAAAAGGATGTTTGGGATGACCAGTTTCGACGATAAATGACGTGCCAACAGGCTGTTCGCCTAAATAGTCTTCCAAGATATGCTCCTGAACTCTAACCATCAGAGACTGACCGAAAAAATCGACGATGGCTGCATCGATACCGCCATCCATCATACCAAATGAATTGGCGGGACTCACCAAACAGTCATACTCGGTTAAATCCTCGAAACGTTTTTTGGTAATTTCGAGATTTGGCAGGTAAAAAAAATGCTCTTGAAATGCGACAAATAGTTCGGGATTGGGTGCTGTAAGTATCAGTTTCATAGGTTTTATCTCCGATCCCTAGTTTAGCAAATCGTTAACGGCGATCGCCTACCATTCGGGAACGCTTTGGGAACGGGATAGCTCTGCTTCACTCACTCATTTTTCCAAAAACTTGCCATAATTGAGGTAGAGTAGTTCAAGGTTAAACTATGCTGACAACTGACAACACCTCAATGGGAAAAATTATTACCACGCTGACCGTGACTAATCGTGCCGATCAGAATGTCGCAGCGCGAGGATTCATGCCTCCCGACCAAATCCGTTCCGTCACTCTAAATAATGTGCTAGTTGATACAGGTGCAACAACATTGTGCTTGCCTGCAAGTATCATCGCTCAACTCGGTTTAGAACTTCTCAAAGAAGTGGATGTAGAAACAGCAAATGGTATTGGCAAAGCCAGAATTTTTCAGGATGCTAAAATTTATTTGGTAGGACGCGAAGGCACGTTTGAGTGTTTGGAATTGCCGGGAGGTATGAATCCTTTATTAGGTGTGATTCCTCTGGAAGCGCTGGGAATTGAATTAGATTTGAAAAATCAGCGGTTAGTAACTTTACCCATCAGTCCAACGCAAACTTACTTAACTATTTTGTAGGCTGTATGTTGAGATTCAAGAGATAAAATCGCTAAACTAATTGCGGATATGGTGTAACGGTAGCATTCGAGTCTTCCAAACTCTAGGCACGAGTTCGAGCCTCGTTATCCGCTTGGAAAACAGTTGACAGTTGACAGTTGACAGTTGACAGCGACATTTTATAAGTGTTGACAATTAACTGTTACGCGTAAGCTGAAATATCAAATTTGTTTGCGGGTGTGATGTAAAGGTTAGCATCTGAGTATGCCATTCTCAGCGCATGGGTTCGAGTCCCATCATCCGCTTGGCTAAAAACGAGTTTTTATTCAATCTAAAATCTCAAATTGCTAGATATTTTATATTTTATTTAATCTAAAATCTAAAATCTAAAATCTAAAATTCATAGTCCTGTAACTCAACGGTAGAGTGTTTGCCTTACAAGTAAGAGCGGGGTAATATCCTGCCAGGACTACCAATTTATGAGAGTGTAGCTCAATGGATAGAGCGCCGCGCTTCGGACGCGGATGTTGTGGGTTCGAGTCCTACCACTCTCGTTGTTTTTGCTATAATTTAAGGAGGTTGATTCCATTGAATGATTGATTTTTTATATTCCAAAACTTACGTATCAGGGCAAAGAAACCGGGTTTTTATCTAATCTGTTGGCTGCAGCTAAAGATTTTCTCCAAAAACCCGGTTTCTGACTATTGATGTGTAAGTCTTATGTTAAACGCGATCGCCCTTTTGCGTGTCCCAATCTTTGGAGCCTACATACTTTAGTACGAGAGGAAAGGTAACGCTGTCAAACACAGCGCGCGTTTGCGAACGAGGAGTGCCATGAACCCGATAGGTAGGCCCAGAAGTAGCCATCCTTTAAAGAGTGTGTAATAACTCATCGGCGGAGTCCCTCTAGTAACTCAGAAAACGCAATGCTCTGATAACTTGTACGCAAAGTGCGATCGCACTATTTGAACAGAATTTATTTGGTTCGTAGTGAGGACTTCAGTCCTCTGAATTTGCGGACTAAAGTCCTCACTACGAACGGTAAGATTAGAAGGAGTTTCCCCATGCCTGTAATTGCTATGGAAGTCAAAACCGCGCAAAATCATCCCAATGCTGATACGCTATATCTTTATAGTTTTGAAGCTCCGGGGCATGATTCAGTGCAAATTGTTGCCAACTCAGAAAACATTTATGATGTTGGTGATATCGTTGCTATAGCGTTAACTGATTCTGTGCTGAAAGATGGCACTAAAATCACACCTGCAAAACTCCGAGGCGTTTATTCCTTTGGCATGGCTTTGGGGAAAGTTGAAGAAGCAATCGGCACTGATTTGTCGGCAATTTATTGTCAACAAACGGCAGAGCAATCGGCACAAATGCAAACATGGCCGAGCATCGAACTGCTCTACAATCTCCGCCGCAGTTTAGAATTACTTGGGGAAACTCCTAAGATAACTTATCGAGCTAAAATTAAACTCGACGGTACTAATGGAGGCATTCAAATCTTTACCGATGGTAAAGTTGCCATCCAAAGTCGATCGCAAATAATTGACCCAAAAAACGACAATCTCGGCTTTGCTAATTGGGTGAATCAAAACATCGATTTTTTCGCTCGGTTGGCGAGTACCGAACACGCAACTATCTTTGGGGAGTGGTGCGGTAAAGGGATTCAGAAACGGACTGCTGTATCTGATCTCGATCGCAAAATCTTTGCGGTGTTTGCGGTTCAATTTGGCGGCGTGGATGGCAAAATTGCCAAACTGGAAATCCGCCCGGACAAAATCGCTGATTTTTTGCCAAAACATCCCGATATTTTTGTCTTGCCTTTTTACGGAGAACCGTTTGTTTTAGATTTTGGCGCTCCAGAGCAACTAACATCAGTTGTTGATACAATCAATCAAGCGGTTTATGCTGTAGAAAAAGTCGATCCTTGGGTGAAAGAAACTTTCGGGATTGAAGGAATTGGCGAAGGATTGGTTTTATTTCCCGAAAGTGGCGAACTTGCAGAAAGGCTGTCCTATGCAGAACTGCTGTTCAAAGCTAAAGGCGAAAAACATCAAGCTGTCAAAACCAAACAACCCGTTCAAATCAACCCAGAAGTTGCTGAAAGTATTGATGATTTTGTGAATCTTTTTGTCACGCCCGCTCGCTTAGAACAAGGAGTGACAGAAGTTTGCAGAGGTCAGTTTGACATGGACAAAATCGGAGCATTTTTAAAGTGGTTTAATGCTGACGTACAGAAAGAAAGTGTTGCGGAACTAGAGGCTACTGAACTAACCTGGAAAGATGTTAACAAAGCCGTGATCAACACAGCTAAAAAATGGTATCAAGAACAGGGTAAATCTTTGTAATTATTGCAATTGACCATAATTATTGTAGGGGCGGGTTCACCAACAATAATTGCCTAAAACCCATAATTTCATAAACCCGCCCCGGCATCTATGACGATCGCGATCGATCGGACATGATATTAATTAGGGCTTAGACATAAATCAAAGAAACCGGGTTTTTCACCGAATCTGCGAGTAACAATGAAGTATTTTCGCAAAAACCCGGTTTCTGGCCACCCGTGCGTCAGTCCTATTAATATCATCAATCAACAAAAATAGGGGAGTGTAACTCAACTGGATAGAGTGTCGAGCTTCTACCTCGAATGTTGTGGGTTCAAGTCCTACCGCTCCTGCTGAATGGGTTCGTAGCTTAATTGGTAAAGCATCTAACTGGCTGTTAGAAAGATATCGGTTCAAATCCGATCGCAATCCACAAAAAAAGGGGTCATAGCTCAATTGGTAGAGCGCTTGCTTTGCACGCAAGAGGTTAGGAGTTCGATTCTCCTTGACTCCATATGGTGTCTGAAGCCAAAGTGGTAGCGGCGCTGGTTTGTGGAACCAGTAATAGCGGGTTCGATCCCCGTCGGACACCCTTGGAAGATGCCGCTAAACGGTTGGCAACTGGTCTCGAAAGCCAGGGTACAGGTAACTGTAAAGGTTCGATTCCTTCATCTTCCTTTTAATATCAAATCTGGTTAATTGCGCCGATGTATTGTAGGGACACAGCACTGCTGTGTCCCTACGGATAGGTTGCGATGTGGCAGGATTTGATTCACCACCAGAAGTCGAAAAGCGAGACACCGTGCTGATAACGCGGGGATAGGAGGGGCAGTACCTCTCTGGTGGATTTCCTGTAATTTGCAGGAATGTTAGATGTTTCACATCATGGAAGATGCCGCTAAATGGTCAGCAACTTGTCTTGAAAACAAGGGTACAGGTAATACCTGTAAGGGTTCGATTCCTTCATCTTCCTTAATGAAATATTCTGGCACGTTGCATATATATTTGTTATCCTGTAAGTAGGTGGACATATATATTACTGACTGTACGAAAAGACAACGAAGTAATCCCAAAAGCCTGCGATTGCTTCGTTCCTCGCAATGACATTCTTGCAAGGAAGTAATCCCAAAAGCCTGAGATTGCTTCGTTCCTCGCAATGACATTCTTGCAAGGAAGTAATCAGAAAACCCTGCGATTGCTTCGTTCCTCGCAATGACATTCTTGCATTTATTTATTACTTAGCAGTAGAAATTTTGGGGAGGTCGCCTAATTTGGAATGGCACCGCAAAAACTAGGTAAAACGGCTCTCAAAAGGACGATCGCGTTTGTTGAGTAGGGTAAAAAGTTGCTTCGCGACGTTCCCTGAAATCGCAAACTGGCAGCGGGTTGCAGATGCACTGAAAGGAATTAACAGTCCGAGATGGGGGCAGTTCCCGTCTGCTTGCGGGCAGTAAGGAAGCGCGTTTCCTGAAAGCTGCTGTCGATCGATGCGGGTTCGAGTCCCGTCCTCTCCATCGCGATCCAAAATCGAGGAATTTCAACCCGTGCCCTGAGGGTTAAAGCATACCGGCAGTTAACCGACTCAAATGAATGCTTTACGCCTTTCTTTGCACGGGTTGAACCTCACAACCTCAGTTGCCGTTGAGGTTGACATGGCGATCGCAATTGGCGATCGGGCGCAGTCTGGTCATCAACTGCTTCAGCAAGAAACCATTATTGTTCCAAGCCGTATAAGGACTAGCCCCTTGTCCCTTCAGGTACAAGGTTTGTCGGGCTTTGTTGTGGCAGATAGTTGCTAGCAAGCTAACGACTGACACTAAGCCGAGTTCATCTACAAGGGCTTCGAGTTGATCTTGGGTCACAAGTACACCTCCAGGGTTGACTATTCCTGGAATATACCATAAAGTACCCTTCAAGGGTACTTAGAGTAAACTCAAAGTTACTTAGACTCTGCTTCATCGACGAGGTTGTATTCCTTGACGGCCGCCATGACTAGCAGAGTGGACATAGGAACTCCTGTCTGCTGGGAGATTTTTCTCAGTTTTTCGTGCAAACTCTTGGGAACTGTGACTTTAATCACAGCAGTCTCTTCTTTGTCAGCCATTTGAAGCAGTCATATTTAGTTGAGATCAGCTTATCTCCTTTTGAGTCCGATCGCCCTTTCCTGCAATTGCCTCTAAGGATGCGGGCGATCGCGCAATTGAAAAGCACTACTGCTACCATGGTTTGGGCCTTGGTGATTTCCAAAACTTCTTAACAAACAAGATTAAACATGAGAAAACTCATATATTACGTGGCTTGCACGGTTGATGGGTTTATTGCTCGCGAAGATGGCTCATTTGATTGTTTTCCGATGTCAGGAGAGCATTTTGCCGATTTGTTCGATCGCTTTCCCGAAACTATTCCGGCGCACTTTCACGAACCGCTGGGCATTAGTTTTTTAGGAAACAAGCAATTTGATGCTGTTTTGATGGGGCGCAAAACCTATGAGGTAGGGCTAAATGTGGGTTTGAGCAATCCTTATCCCAGCTTGAAGCAGTATGTCTTTTCGCGCAGTATGCAAGCCAGCCCAGATGGGAATGTTGCACTGGTGTCGCACAATGCTGTTGAATTGGTTAAGGAATTGAAGCAGGAAACGGGTAAAGATATCTGGCTGTGCGGTGGCGGTGAGTTAGCGGTAACGGTGGTTTCGGAGATTGACGAGATGATTGTCAAGTTGAATCCGGTAGTCGTTGGGGCGGGAATTCCGATGTTTGCGAGGGCGATCGCACCGACAAGTGTCGATTTGGTCGATCGCCAAATCTACAGCAACGGCTTCATGCTGCTGCATTACCGATTGCAGAAATGAGCTGTTTGGGCGATCGTATCAAATAGAGGAGTGGATTGGTTTATAATAAGTCTAGATTTGCCACTTATTTAATACCAATTTAAAGACAGAGGTTTTTACCTGTAGGGAAACGGCACTGCCGTGTCCGGCGAGGAGTTATGCCTGACGGACAGATAATTTCTATAGGGTTAATAACTGTAGCAACATTTTTTCAAAATGGTATAACATTGAAGCCATGAGCATTCAATTTCTAAAATTAGAATTAATTCAGTGGATTTTGTTACTGAAGGATACTCAAATTTTAAACAAAATCCAAAAAATGAAAGAAAATTCCCCCGAAAAAACTGCTGTCCTCAAACCTCGTCAATTTGGCTGTGGCCAAGGAATTTTTACTTACCTTGCGGATAATTTTGATGAAACACCTCTTGGTTTTGAAGAATATATGTTGCCATGAAATACCTAATTGACACTCACATTGTAATTTGGTTTGTTGAAGGTAACACTCGGCTTGATGAAGATGTGCGCTCGCTGATTGCTAATCCAGTAAATGAAATCTATATTAGCCTAGCTAGTCTGTGGGAACTTACTATCAAAATCAGCATCGGTAAGTTGTCTTTGTCTATTTCTGTATCGGAGTTAGAAATGTTTCTAATTGAACACGACTTTCAAATTATATAAACCAAGTTTATCCATTACGATAAATTGCCAAATCTCCCTTTTGACCATCAAGATATTTTCGCTCGCCTAATTATTTCTCAAGCCGAAGCAGAAGATTAAACTATTGTTACACATGACGATGGGTTCACAGAGTACAATGTAAAATTGTTGTAATCTCAAATTGTGGTAATCTCAATCTACAGCAACGGCTTCAAGTTGCTGTATTATCGAGTGAAGCACAGCGAAGGCAAGCAAAATTTTAGGTTGAAGTCATGATCGATTTAAAACAGTTTAATTATTACTTAGTGCTGGATCTTGCAGCAACCTGCTCCGACCAAGGAACCATCCCACGCAATCAGATGGAAATTATCGAGATAGGAGCAGTGATGGTAGACTCCAAAAAGCTAAAAATCGTTGATGAATTTCAAACCTTCGTCAAACCCATTCGCAATCCGATCTTAACTGAATTCTGCACGTCGTTAACATCGATCGCCCAAACGCAAGTCGATAGCGCCCCAACTTACCCCGAAGCCAGTGCCCTGCTACAAAACTGGCTTGAGGGCTACTCAAATGGCGTATTTGGTTCGTGGGGCGAGTTCGATCGCAAACAATTTAAAAAGGATAGCAATTTGCATCAAATCCCATTTCCCATTGCTTATCCTCACGTCAATCTCAAAAAAATATTTACAAAAACGCAATGTTTGCCAAAACGATACGGTATGGCACCAGCTTTAAAACTTGCGAAGTTACGGTTAAAAGGAACTCCTTACCGAGGGATTGATGACGCTAAAAATATCGCTAGATTGTTGCCTTATATTTTAGGCAAAAAAACCCTGAAGTGAGCAGTCATATTTTTTTGATTGATAATTCAACCGCAGATACAAAGCAGATCAACACTGATTAACGCAGATAATTGCAAGAGAAGAAAGCGAATCAAAGCAAAAAGTCTTGTATTCATCTGCGTTCATTTGCGTTCATCTGCGGTTACAATACAAAAAATTTTAGGTAAAATTTATGAAAAATTTAAAACAATTCAACTATTATTTAGTCCTCGATCTGGAAGCAACCTGCTGCGACAAAGGATCGATCGCCCGAAATCAGATGGAAATTATCGAAATTGGCGCAGTGATGGTAGATCCCACAACCCTAGCCATCGTTGATGAATTTCAAACCTTCGTCAAACCCATACGCCATCCGATTCTCACCGAATTCTGCACGTCGTTAACATCGATCGCCCAAACAGAAGTCGAGATCGCCCCAACTTACCCTGAAGCCTGTATCCTGCTGAAAAACTGGCTGTCTGGTTACTCAAACGGTGTATTTGGTTCCTGGGGCGAGTTCGATCGCAAACAATTTAAAAAGGATAGCAATTTTCATCAACTCCCTTTTCCCATTGCTTATCCTCACGTCAACCTCAAAAAAATGTTTACAGAAACCCAAGGTTTACCAAAACGGTGCGGTATGGAACAAGCCTTAGAACTTGTCGGTTTACCGCTAGAAGGAACTCATCATAGAGGGATTGATGATGCTAGAAATATCGCTAAATTGTTGCCTTATATTTTGGGTAATAAAACCCTGAGCTGAGTTGTCATATTTATCACAAATCATGCTTTATATCTGCGTCAATCTGCGTTAATCTACCCTCATCTGCGGTTGCAAAAACTCTGAAAAATTCTTGTGCATTCCATCTGCGTTAATCTGCGTTAATCCGCCCTCATCTGCGGTTACAAAAATCTGGAAAGTGCTGCTGTGCGGATGGCGACTGGTTTGGAAAACCAGAGTGCAGCGATAAGCTGTAGAGGTTCGACTCCTCCATTTTCCGTTTCGATCGTTAGTCATCAGTCCGCCAAACTCCTTTCTTTGCTGGATATCGCTCTCCCTTTTACGTGCGGACAACGGATGTTACGGGTGCGATCGCATCTTTTACCGCCGATGACGGAATGGCGATCGAGATGGTAATGCCGGGAGACCGCGTTAAGATGACTGTGGATTTGATGCAGGCGATCGCGATCGAACAAGGTATGCGTTTTGCCATTCGCGAAGGCGATCGTACTTTCGGTGCGGGTGTCGTCTCCAAGATTCAGGGGTAGCATTTCGCTGAATTCATAAGTAGCAGAAAAGCCAAACCTATTGGGGTAATTGGCTTTTCTGTTTGTTTATTTATTGTGTAAAATGATTAGTGGGGCGGTGGAACCAAAAGTTTATGAGTCAAATCTGAAACAGAGAGAGTGGTCATGATATTTCTTTTTCCTAGCGATTACTTCAATTCAAAAAAAATTGACGAGATGTACATTGACCAAGCTGCATCTCTGAATAACGCAGGATTAAACACTGCTGCTATCTCCTTATAATCTTTGGGGAGTAATTCACCTAAAATCAGCCCTACCATTCCTCAAAACTCACAAGTAGTCTATAGAGGTTGGATGCTTTCACCCTCGGATTACGAGCTTTTGGTTAATGCTGTAGATAACGCCGGATCTCGCGCCTTTACCTCCAAACCAGAGTATTTATTAACGCACTATCTGCCAAACTGGTATCCTTTGATTGCCCATTTAACCCCAACCACGAAGTTTTACACTGTAGATGACGATCTGGAAAGCGAGTTAAAAATATTAAGCTGGGAAAGGTTTTTTATCAAAGATTACGTTAAGTCTCTCAAAACCTCGGTCGGTTCAATCATCGAACAGCCTTCAGAAATTAAAACGGTCGTTACCCAGATGCAAAAGTTTCGAGGAACAATCGAAGGTGGCATTTGCGTGCGTCAAGTCGAGGATTTTGCTGTAGAATCTGAGCGGCGTTACTTTGTTGTACGCGGTCAACCGTTTGCTGCTGCTTTGGACGAGGAAATACCCGATATTGTTAGGGAATGTGCTGTGAGAATTAAAAGCAATTTTTTTTGTGTGGATGTAGTCGATCGTAAAGATGGAGTCAAGCGAATTGTCGAGATTGGAGATGGGCAAGTATCAGACATTGTTGGATGGTCTGCTGAACGTTTTGCACAACTCTGGGGTGGTGGCAGCTAACACGCTGTCTCCTCTTGATTTCAAAAACAAACTCGTTATTTCATAAGCTACTATAGAAGCGATAGCTAATTAGGTTACGAGTATGACTTCGACACCGATCGCTCAAACAACGATTATCCGAACAGAACGCGGACTGACCATCTCAGGCACGCGCATCACTCTATACGACGTGATGGATTATATCACCGCCAGTTATCCGCCCAAATTGATCCGCGAAAAGCTTTGTATCACTGACGAACAAGTCAATGTCGCCCTTTCCTACATTGAAGCAAATCGCGCTCAAGTAGAAGCAGAGTATCAAGAAGTTTTGCAAATAGCAGAGGAAAATCGGCAGTATTGGGAAGAGCGAAATCGCGAACACTTTGCTCGCATCGCTCAACTGCCACCGAAACCCGGTACAGAAGCTATCTGGGAAAAACTTCGGGCACAAAAAGCAAAGCACGCATCGGAAGCATGAGTTTTTTGATTGACCACAATTTTGAGGGACACGCTGTTATCCTGTTAGGTAATATTGCCAATCAGGGTTGGCTCGCTCTATTACCTATCCGCTTTGTCACCTCTGAAGAGGTTGAGCTATCCGTTGATAGTGACGATCGCATTGTCTGGCGATTTGCCCAATAAAACCCGATGATTCTGCTGACCGCAAATCGAAGTATGAAAGGAGAAGACTCGCTAGAACAAGTTATTCGTGAAGAAAACACGCCGGATTCATTTCCTGTTTTGACGATTGGAAATATCGCTCGGCTCGACGATCGCAATTATCGAAATCGATGTGCTGACCGGATAGTTGAGGTTGTGCTTGATATCGAGCAATACATGGGAGTTGGTCGGCTTTTTATCCCGTGATATCCTGGACAAGCGATCGCACTTAAATTAAATGTAGAATTAGTTCTACGCCCTCAATTAAGAAATCACGGGCGATCGCACTTTTTGCAGTTCAGGCAATTTGAAAGCCAAAACAATATCTGCGTCAGGAATTCCCGCCACCATCAACTCGTAAGCAACTCCATCTTCCGTACCGTCATGTTCGATCCACAGCTTGTTGTCGATAATTTCAATGTGGATCAGATTTCCGTAGATGCGACGGCCATTTTGCCAGCCCGTCTCAACTAACAAATAGCGATCGCACTTTTCATCTAAAACCAATTTGACCTCAGCTAGGTCGTCGTTACCGAGAAAATCGATATATTCTTGGAGAAGTTTTTCAACGATGTCGCGATATTCAAGGTTCACTGAATCCATTGGACGATCGCCTCCTCTGCTGGCTCGAAGGTAACTAAACGAATGATACCATCGATAGCCTACGGGCTCTTGACTCAGGTCGATCGCCCTTACAGAAAACTCGCGATCGGGCGATCGCCACAAATATTTACAAAAATAATTGATTTTTCAGAACAGTTGTGTTAATCTAGTAGAGATGCGGGAGTATAGCTCAGTTGGTTAGAGCAGGTGACTCTTAATCTCAAGGTCGAAGGTTCAAGTCCTTCTACTCCCATCACCTTCTAAGCCTTATGGCTATGCCATTTAGGAGTCTCACTCAATTTCCGATTAACGGTTTCCACTCATATTCCACTCATCTAGTTTCTCAGTGTAAGTGAAAAAAGGGGGATATCACCCCCCCTAATATTAAGATTTATTACGCATTATTCTAGAGCTAGCTTAGTATCTTGTACTTTAATTTTACCCCCATAAATAGGGGGGTAAAGTTAAACACACCCCAAAACCCCCATTTATAAAAAATTAAAATGACGTTTTGGGGTGAAAAACCCGGTTTTGATTTTAGGCCATAACAC